>PXBB01000137.1 GCA_003565735.1 Bacteroidales bacterium | reverse complement strand
TTAATTTCAACCAATTGCGGTTATACATGGACGCCTCGCTATATACGTTCAGGAGCAAGTCTTTCTACTACTGATGGTGCATTTATCAGCAGTAATTTTGTGCCCACATCCTCTCAGTGGAAAGAACAAAATGTCAATGCTTCTATGCTTGCTAATAATTTGAATGCGCTTGTAAGATTTGAAATAACAAGCCAGGGTGGCAATAATTTATATATAGACGATATTAGAATATCCGGCATTGTTGGTACGCTTGATCAAAATGAGCCTATAAACTACTTAGAGGTTTTTCCTAACCCATTGACATATGAATCGCACATCTGTTTTTCACTACACAGAGGCAGTCAAACAGTGATAAATATTTATGATATTGTTGGCAACCGGGTAGCAACATATAATTTGGGACTCATGCATGAGGGTGTTCATAATATGCCTGTCAAAGAGTTTGCAAACAATTTAGCTTCTGGAGTTTACATTATTGAATTACAAGCCGAAAGCTTTAAGGCAACTAAAAAAATCATTATTACAGAAGGCTTTTAACAGGAATTATTGAGTTCGCCACATCTTTTTTTTACGATTGTTCCTTTTGAACGGATATTCATCAAATGCTTAGCAAACAATCAAAGTGTTTTATTATATGTGAATAACCTCCCCATATGCTGCAGCCACAGCTTCCATTATAGATTCAGAAAGTGTTGGGTGGGGATGTACCGATTTAATAATTTCGTGGCCGGTTGTTTCAAGTTTTCTTGCTACAACAGCCTCAGCAATCATTTCGGTAACATTATCACCAATAAAGTGGGCGCCTAACCATTCACCATATTTAGCATCAAAAATAACTTTTATGAAGCCTTCCTTATGGCCGGCAGCAGTGGCTTTACCGGAGGCTGTGAAAGGGAATTTGCCAACTTTCACATCGTAGCCCGCTTCAATCGCAGCTTTTTCAGTCATCCCTACGGAAGCCACTTCCGGGAAGCAGTACGTACAGGACGGGATATTGCTATAATCCAGTGGCTCGGGATTTTTCCCTGCCATATTTTCAACGCAAATAATGCCTTCTGCCGAAGCCACATGTGCAAGAGCCGGCCCTTTTACCACATCGCCGATAGCAAAATAACCATCAACATTGGTTTTGTAAAAATTATCTGTAACAATAAAGCCATTTTCCGTATTAATGCCTACTTCCTCAAGCCTTATATTCTCTATATTTGGCGTCACACCAACTGCTGATAAAACAACATCTGCTTCCAGCGTTTCCTCTCCTTTTTTAGATTGGATAGTTGCCTGACATTTATTATTTTCAATTTTCACAGCTGTAACAGCCGCCGCTGTTTTTACTTTCATGCCCGACTTTTTAAAGCTACGTTCAAGCTGCTTCGAAATTTCTTCATCTTCAAAAGGAACAATTTGGGGCAAATACTCAACAAGGGTAACTTTTGTCCCTATCGTATGGTAAAAATAAGCAAACTCTGTTCCAATAGCACCTGAACCAACAACTATCATACTTTCGGGTTGCTTGTCGAGAGTCATCGCTTTTCTGTATGATATGATATGTTTACCATCAGGCTTTATGTTATCAAGCTCTTTGGCACGCGCTCCTGTAGCAATAATAATATGTTTGCCTTCATAAATTTTCTGCTGCCCCTGACCATCTGTAACAGAAATTTTCTTCTCAGGCATGAGGTGTGCAATGCCAACAATTACATCAATTTTATTTTTTTTCATTAAAAAACTGATTCCTTTGCTCATGCTTCCGGCAACATCTCTGCTGCGCTTAACGACAGCTTCAAAGTCAATTTGCATGTCACCATTTACCTTGATGCCGTAATCGCCGGCGCTCTTCAAATACTTAAAAACTGAAGCACTTTTTAAAAGCGCTTTGGTTGGAATACAACCCCAGTTGAGACAAACGCCACCAAGTTCAGCTTTTTCAATAACAGCTGTTTTAAATCCCAGTTGTGCGGCCCTTATAGCTGCTACATAACCTCCCGGGCCACTGCCTATAACAATAACATCGTAACTCATATTCTTTAATATTTAGTAATTACACTTATTTTCTATTGATGGTACAAACTTAATGGAATTTGAACAATAATAACCTTATTAAGTTATAAAATCATACATCTTCACGTAAAGCCATAGGAATATTTATTTCCACTTCTTTTAAAAATTCCACGGAATGCTGAATGTGCTTGTACATAACCTCGTCATCTTTTATAAAAGGCACTTTCTTGCGATATTTAGCAATAAAGGCTTCAATAAAAGCAGACGATTTTTTCGGTCTTCTAAACTCAAGAGCCTGTGCTGCATTAAACAATTCAATAGCCAATATGCGTTCCAGATTATGTACCACTTTGAATGCTTTTGTTGCCGCATTGGCTCCCATACTTACATGATCTTCCTGCCCTTGCGATGACTCTATTGAATCGACAGATGCCGGTGTACACAATTGTTTATTTTGACTAACAATAGAAGCTGATGTATATTGAGGAATCATAAATCCGGAATTCAGACCGGGATGAGCAACCAAAAAAGCAGGCAGGCCACGCTTGCCCGATAGCAACTGATAGGTTCTTCTTTCTGATATATTACCCAGTTCGGCTAAAGCGATACATAAATTATCAAAAGCCAATGCTAAAGGTTGCCCATGAAAATTCCCTGCAGAGATGATCATGTCATCATCCGGGAAGATAGTGGGATTATCTGTAACGGCATTTATTTCCTGGGAGACAACATAAGCGACGTAGTTTATTGAGTCTTTTGATGCTCCGTGAACCTGTGGGATGCAACGAAATGAATAAGGGTCTTGCACATGTTTTTTAGGTGCATTAATAAGCTGACTGCCTTCTAAAATTCTGTTGATACGCTGGGCTGTCTGTAATTGCCCTTTATGCGGACGAATTCTTTGCACCAACTCGTTGAAAGGCTCTATACGTCCATCAAATGCATCAAGAGAAATAGCGGCTATGATATCTGCCAGCTGTGACAGCCTGAAAGTTTGTAGCAGGCAATAAACACCATAAGCGCTCATAAATTGTGTGCCATTAAGCAAGGCCAGCCCTTCCTTTGATTGGAGGTCTATAGGATTCCAATTTTTTTCGCGACAAACTTCGGAGGCCTGCCTGATAGAACCCTGATAGTAAACATCACCCTTATTCAACAAAGGTAACGACATATGAGCTAGCGGGGACAAATCTCCCGAAGCGCCTAATGAGCCTTGTTGATATATTACAGGATAAACCTTGTGGTTGAACATTTCGATTAGACGCTGAACAGTTTTTAGTTGTACACCGGAATATCCATAAGAAAGGGCTTGAATTTTTAAGAAAAGCATCAATTTTACAATTTCAACAGGCACTTTGTCTCCTGTGCCACATGCGTGAGACTCGACAAGGTTGCGTTGTAGCAAGCCCAAATCTTTCTCAGGTATCGAATGATTACATAATGAGCCAAAGCCTGTTGTAACTCCATAAATAGGCTCCTGTTGCGAAGCTATTTTCTTATCCAGATAACTCCTGCATTTGTTTATATTATTGATAGCTTCCTCTGTCAACTCTAATGACAAGTCCCCTGACAACAGCATATTGATTTGCTTGAAAACCAGTTTTTCGCTGCTAATTTTGTGTATCGTCTTTCCCATGTGCTTTTATTACTTTTTGTATAAATAATTCATAAACTTTTTGACCCTGTATCAGGCCTTCAACAGGCATACGTTCGTTGTAATTGTGAATGCTATTCAATAATTCTTTGTTTTTAATGAATGGGTTTATTCCATAAACAGGGATTCCCAAACCTCTAAAATAGTTATTATCTGTAGAAGCTGGGAAGAATATTGGCACAACCACTGATTTAGGATAAAATGATTTGATGGCATCTGACATAAGATTGTAATACTTCTCAGGAGTGCTAATGTAAGATCGTGACCCTTTTTCAACAACTTCTATTTTAATACGGGGGTCTCTGATTAATTCCTTGATTTCCTTCAGCAAATCATCTTTATCGCTACTTGTTATTAAGCGGCAGTCAAGTGTAGCTTCAACAGATTGTGCAATTTGATTGTGGTCTAGTTCAGGGGTACAAATAGAGGTAATGGTAATAGTGTTGGTTGTCAGAGCGTATAAATTGGGATCGCCAAGAAAATATTGAGCGACTAAAGGCCTAAATATAAGCCAGTTAATATTTTGTAATAAAAACCCCCTTGGTCCTCTTTCAATTTTTCCCAGCTCTCTGAACATACGACGTGAGGCTTTGTTAAATTTTATCTGAGGAATTCTCTTATCAATTCTGGTCAATGCATTAATCATAACCTGTACAGGATATTCCCCGGGTGTCACTGAGCCGTGAGCTAAGGTTTCCATATTAATAGATAGTCTAAGCCATAAAGACACTTTCTCCGCTATAGAAATCCCAAAATAAGGTCTTTCGGGTGTTGTCATAAGCAAGTCGCTGGCCCCTGATCCGCCCTCGCCCAGAACCAATACCGGATTTAAACGTTCGGCAAAATGTTCAACTATAATTGCTGCACCTAAATGCCCACCTGTCTCTTCGCCCGAAACAGCTAACAATGTGAAGTTGTATGGCAAATCCATTGTATCTGCCATTTCCACAAAAGAAGCCAGAGCAAAAAGGTGCATCACGCCCATGCCTTTAATATCCAAGGCACCACGACCCCATACGTAGCCATCTGCAATGGTTCCGGAAAAGGGGGGATATTTCCAGTTTTCATGCGTTCCTTCTTCTACAACATCTATGTGATGGTGTAATACAATATTGGGTTTTTTAGTATCCAACGGGTATAAAGATGCGGCAAAATTTATGCTGCCTCCGGTATCGGTAAAAACTTCAACATGAAGTCCTTTTTCCTTGCAAGCATTCATAAAAAACTTACCTGCGCTATATTCCTGACCGGAATATGACGGATACTGTACGTATTTACTTAGTAGCTGCACCTGAGGTAAGTTGTCATATTTACCACTTACAACATCTTGAGCATGCAGTAAATGTGCTGCTATTATTAAGAAAAACGATACTAATATGCTTTTATGACCCCAAAACACTTGATTGAACCTCCTCTTGCTTCCTTAAAGCATTTTTACAATCTTAATTGATTGTGATTTCAGCAGAGCGGCTGCCAACCCTGTTACAGCCGGCCACAACCTTTACCTTATCGCCTTTTTTAAGCGACAAACTAAACGTTTGTATTTCTTTTTCCGGTAAGGATTGTACTGTAAGCTCTTTTACTTTAACTTCTTCGCCATTTACATAAATTTTTATTTCGTCAATGTAATGGTTCTCTACGTTTCTGACACGGTGTTCAGCCTCTACGGTGAGTTCTTGCTTGTCTTTATCGTAACTAAGCTCTACCGAACGTGGCGCATGAGCTAATAATGCTGTTGAAATGGCTATCGTAAATAGCACTAAAAATAATCTTTTCATAATAAAATGTTTTTAAAAAAAATTATAATAAATAAGTGTGCCACCATGTAAAGTGGCCAGGATGAGAGTAATTATTGCAAAAACTTTGTGCTTTTTGAAACCAAGTTTTATAACTCTCAGTCCTATTAAAAAAGTTATTAGCATAAAAACATAAGTTAGTATGCCAACATACATAGCTGTTAAATATAAATCCATAAATTTTTTTTAATCAAAATTACAATTTTTTTTCTTTAAAAATTCAATTTTCTTGTTTTTTTGTCACAGGATGTCATCATTTATGATTTTTTAACAATGCGTTTATTCATAATAAGATAACACATTGGCCTATTTATGTTTTTTTACTTTCATTAATACAAAGCTGAGTCTGTCCTATCCATAATATCAAATAGATAGTTTTGAAAAAACAGTTTAGTGCTGTTCTTGAAAAATTAATTTTTATCATTCATAGCTTTTTTAATGATTAGACAAGCTTTTTCGAGTGTTTCGTTGGGAATATTTAGCGGTGGCGCTATTCTTAAACAATTATCTGCAAATAAAAACCAATCAGTGATAAGACCCATTTTTAAGCATTTTTGAATAACACTCATGTTTTTTTGGCGTGTTTTAAAATTCAGGCATAGATAAAGCCCCTTCCCCCTTACAGGGTGTGATTTTGATTCCAGCGTTTTCCTGATAATGGCTTCTTTTTGGGGAATATCGTTTAACAGACGCTCTTTTAGTAAAACATTTAAGCCT
Organism: Bacteroidales bacterium; assembly: GCA_003565735.1. Taxonomy (GTDB): domain Bacteria; phylum Bacteroidota; class Bacteroidia; order Bacteroidales; family PXBB01; genus PXBB01. The sequence goes on along the minus strand of PXBB01000137.1, from coordinate 28,022 downwards.
GCTAATGCAGCAGCACATGACACAGGATGTCCACCAAAAGTGGTAATATGTCCAAGGGCAGGATTTGCTTTTAAGCAAGCCATCATTTTTTCCGAAGCAATAAAAGCGCCCAAAGGCATGCCTGCACCAAAAGCTTTAGCTAATGTAACGATATCGGGAGATACGGTATAATTATTAAACCCAAACATTTTACCTGTACGGCCCATCCCTGTTTGTATTTCATCAAATACTAACAAAACCCCTTTTTCCCTGCACTTTTCAGATAAGGCTTCCAGAAAAACACTTTCTGCTTCAATAATGCCTGCTTCACCCTGTATAACTTCTACAATAACGCATGCTGTTTTATGAGATATTTGAGTCAAATCGTCCAGATTATTAAAACGCAACTGTTTAACTCCGGGTAATAAGGGTCTGAAAGGGGCTTTTAATACTTCATTTCCCATCAAACTCAAAGCACCTTGCGTACTGCCGTGATAAGCATTTTTAAAAGAGACAATTTCATGTCTGCCTGTGTATCTTTTTGACAGTTTCATTGCTCCCTCAATGGCTTCTGCTCCGGAATTTACAAAGTACACATTATTAAGCTGTGGGGGAAGCAATGATGCAAGCTTAGCTCCTAATAGAACCTGAGGGCTTTGTATGTATTCACCATAAACCATCAGGTGCATGTATTTGCGCGCTTGCATTGTGACGGCTTTTACAACCTCAGGATGACTATGCCCGATGTGGCTGACGCTAATACCAGATATAAAATCTATGTATGTTTTGCCGTATATATCCGTAAGTTCGGAGCCTTCCGCCGATTCAATTTCTAGAGCCAGGGGTGCTTCACTTGTCTGAGCTAAGTACTTGTAAAAAAAATGTTTTTCCGGACGCATGTCTGATTTATATTATGCCTTTTATATACTGCAAATGTAGGATTTTTCACATGATTATTTATACAAAAATAACCGGATAAAACATGTAAGTCCAAAAAGTCTGATTTTCATCTATTTGGAATCTACAACGTGTATATACCCGTTCAGATCAAAATATTGAACATACTTCTCCCATTCTGCAAAAAGCATATACTTTATGGGTAAAAAATAAAAAAAAAATCATTATTTTTGTCATCAAATGAATTTAAAAAATTAGCACCTATGAAAAGATTTAAGCACAACATTTTCTTCCAAAAAAAGCTCTTTGTATCAATGTTTTTCATTTTAGGCATGGTCTTATTTTCCTGCGATAAAGATGAAAGCAGCTCTTCGCCTCCGATAATTCCACCGGGCAGCGACACCCCTGTAAGACATTATCATGCATCAGCTGCTATTGGAGATATTGTTTCCATAACTGTAAATGATAATAACAACACCATTTCTTACGAAAATGAAACAACGGGAGAGTCGGGTACGGTTCCTTTCAGCAGAATTAATACAGGCATTATGAGAGGCGCATTAAACATCAATGTTGATGGAGATGATTATTATTTTCTTGAAATTCCTGAACAGATGATTTTGACATATTTGCCCTTTAGCTCTGGAGTAGAGATGGTTGTAGGTGTTGCTGAGCATAATTATACACCCGGAGACCATTATGGCACATGGTTGTTTTTCGGTTATGACCCCCATCCTTCTGAGGATAATTACTGGGGCGTGTCAAATTTAACTTCTGATGGCCGATTTGATCTGGAATTGTGGGATTTCATGGGCTATACAGTCCATTCGGATGCCGGCGAATGGTGGCAGGATACAGAAGACCCCAGTATCATATATAGCCTCTCAGATACTTACCAGGATACTATTAAAGAAATCATTTATGTGCTTCCTGACAAGTTAAGAGTTTTTGATTTTGGGCCACAGCAAGGTATGGGCATTGCCTTTGTTGAAACAAATCAAGAAATCACGATGGCAGACATACAGGGCACATATTTAACCTTATGGGAAGGTGGTTATGGGAACTTTGTTGTAGAAAGCAACGGAGATATGACAGCTAATTTTTATGTCTATGGCCATTTATATGAAGACATTGATTATAGTGATTTACGCCGAACCGTACCCGGAGATGCTATTCATTACAACAATACTTTCTTTTTTACAGACCATTTGATGCCTCCACCCATACAGGATGTATATATGTTTTTCTTGCCCGGAGACGCTTTTCTGGCTATTTATTATGATGAAGATCATGGCATGCAAACAGCAATGGCTGTAAGGGTTAACAGGTAAACTGAAGAGTTATTGAATCTGAAAAAAATCATCCCTTTAGGATGATTTTTGGGAGTAATAGTTCAAAAAGCTTATTGACGAGGTATTAGTTTTTTCTGTTCTTCAAAAATTCAATTTATAACCATATTGAATTTTGAATGATATAGGGACAAATCATTTAAAAGGAAGCTATGACAAAAAAAACAGCTTTAATTGCCGGAGCAACAGGTTTAACGGGTAGTGCTCTTCTAAAACTTCTTTTAGAATCTGACAAATATCATAAAATAAAAGTTTTAAGCCGTAAGCCTGTTAAGCATCAACATCCAAAAATTGAACAATTGTTGATAGATTTTGACAAACTATCAGACTACACCAATTTTTTAAAAGCAGATGACGTTTATTGTTGTCTGGGAACAACTATAAAAAAAGTCAAAACAAAAAAAGCCTTTAAAAAGGTAGATTACTATTATCCTTTAGAACTGGCCAAATTAACAAAAGCCGAAGGGGTCAAAAATTTTGTAGTGGTATCCTCAGTAGGTGCTAACGAAAAGTCATTATTCTTTTATACCAAAGTAAAAGGAGCCTTGGAAAAGGCATTGAAAGCATTAGGGTACAAGCGTTTACACATTTTCAGACCCTCATTATTGCTTGGAAAAAGAGAAGATTTCAGATTTGGGGAATACATGGGCAGCCTTATTTTTAAAATGATGAAACCCTTTTTTATTGGACCATTTAAAAAATACAGAGGCATTAGAGCGGAATTTGTTGCACAAGCCATGTATTATGCCGCTCAGGACAATGCAACCGGCATTTTTGAATACCACTCTCATGACATATGGAATATTTGCCAAAACGCCAAAAAAGCCTGAGAATTCTTTACAAATTAAAACCTGCTTACATACTACTTGCAGACTATCTCAGTATGGTTACAGTCCCATTAATAGGGTCGGCAATACCCTGAGGTAAAGTAAACACATAAAAATATACGCCATCACTAAGACCTTCGCCCCCCCAATTATTTTGATAGTTGTGGCTTTCGTAAACCTTTTTCCCCCAACGGTTGAACACCACCAGGTGTGAATTAGGAACATTTTCAAGACCATCAATTACAAAATAATCATTTATACCATCTCCATTAGGCGTAAAGACGTTAGGAATAACGATATCAATGATGAGAATTTCTTTAGAAATAGAGTCTTTACAACCTTGACCGGTCTCAACCGTAAGCGTTATAACAAAGGTTCCGGTGCTATTATATGCATGAGAAGGGTGTTGTTCAAAGCCATAAGTCCCATCACCAAAATCCCATAACCATCCTGTAACAAAATGTGAAGACAGTTGAGAATTGAACTCAATAGGTAAGCCGGGTGTGCCGACCGTGGGTTTAAAATCGAAATTGGCTGTTGGCATAGGATGTGCCGATATATAGTTGGTAAAAACTTGCGAGCCTGTACAACCGTGCTCATTTACGACATTTAGAGATACATCATAAGTTCCGGGATTGTTGTAAGTAATGGTTGGAGGATTTCCAGTATTATCACTACCGGGGTTACCACCATCGAATGTCCACTGCCAGGTATCAACATTGGATGAGTTGTCTGTAAAATTAACCATTAGAGGCACACAGCCTTGTCTCTTATCTGCCGAAATAGTGATTTGCGGTGATGGTAACACGGTTACAGTTCTGTAGGTATCCGTTGAAACACATCCATTTTCCTCCACTTGCAGCGAAAGACTGTATAATGAGGGAGTATTCCATCTCACATCAAGTGGACCTTGTCCGCTTCCAGACTCAATAATCCCTCCGGAGAGCCCCCAGTTGTAATTTGCCTGAGGCGAGGCATTACCTGTATAGGTAAGTGTAAGCAAGTCGTGATGACATATAGAATCGCTACTGAGGGCAAAATCTGATGTTGGAACCTGATGTACGATAAGCTTTGTAGAATCAGTAATATTCCTAACATGTGGAGTACAAGCATCCGTGACAGTTAAAGTGTAGGTATATTCTCCAGGTAGTGGTGGGGCAACTTGTATAGAAGTAGTCTGTTCGCCGTCGCCCCATTCATAGGAGAAGGGGCCGACCCCCCCCGAGATATAACTGTACAGCGTTGTATTATCTCCTTCACATATAGTATCATAAGGAATGTCCAAAGACATAGGCGGGTAATCTCTGATATAGATAACCAGCGTGTCATCTTCACAAGGATTGGTTTCAGCAACGATTAAAACAGTTTCAATGCCACCGGGAACACCCAAATCAATAGGCTCAATAACCAATTGCGCTGAATGCTGCCCCTGTGGGATAGTCACACACGAATCAATAAGCTGGTAATCAACACCATTTACAGCACTGCCCAATATTTCGTAACAGATATCCGTACTTGTTGTTACCGGTTCGGGTAAATTGAAAGTTATTGTAGCATTTGAACAACCCCTGTAAGCGATAGTATCATTTGGGATAGTATAGCTCTGCTGTATGGACATGGCACTGGTAGCAAAGCTGGCCTCTTCGAGAAATACGGCAGAATCTAAAGAGCAGTCACCTGCATCAGCTATTGCAATTTTTATATGATAAGGCACACAAGGTGTAACTACCGCCTCTGCTGTAAGTACAACGGTAAAACCATCGTACTCAATAGTTGTGGTAGGGTCATTTTGGAAATTATTATTTACGTAATATGATGTATTTAACAAATGGTTTACGTTATTAATGGTCACTGGCATGGTTGTCCCTGGTATTAAAGCAATGTTAATAGCATTATTGGTAAAAGGGCCAGTAATACCCGGCCCACTTAAAAAGAAGCCAAAAACATCATTAAAAGATGAATTAACATATTCCGGATACTCTTCTGAAGCAAAAACATATCTAAACCTTATAGTATCTGATAATGGGATAAAATCGAAAGACAAAACGGCTGCATCGCACAGTGTAGAGGTAACAAGCATTGCTAAGTCAGGGTCTCCTCCGGTATTATTAACTGTTGTCATTCCTGTACTTGTATTAGGCCCGGGTGCATCCAACACATCCCCCGTTGACAAAATAATACCTGATGTTAATCCCAAATTGGTCGGATTACTGCCTGTAGTAAAGTGACCAATTGAATTGGGAATATGACCGGAGTACTGAACATTTGAAATGGTAACACCACTCCCTACCAACACATTTTGTACCAATTGTTGTGGTGTCATTGATGTATTGTCCACATTCAATTGAGCCTGAAGAGCTGCAATAACCAAAAAACACAATTTAAAACTGATAATTAATCGCAAATGTTTCATTATGTAATATTTTTCTTTTTTATCTAAAACAAATTTACAACTTTTTTTTAATTCTTACAAAAATATGAAATATTTATTTAGTTTTTATAAAACTTCTTTATACCTACATTATTCATAAAAAATAATCAAAAAAATGTATAAAAAGGCCTATTATGTTATTAAATCATAATCTTTTAAAATCTAATTATTACGATTTTTTGGGTTTCCCCTCCGGGCAATCCAACTGGAAAAACAATTTACACAAGTTTCGTTTCCGTTGTTCTTACTAAATGTTTACACCCTCAGCATTTTAATGGCTAATGGGCATGCTGTAAAATATTTTGCGAAGCCCTTGAAACAAATCTCAATGTCTGCGGCTTTCGGTTTTTTGTATCCGACCTACATTAAAAGCATGAATAATACAAGCTAAATCATACGTCAAACGAATGACTGTCATAAATATATCACAAATTGTTATTACCCGAAATATTTTTTTCACACTGTTTTTTATATTTTTGCAAAGTTTCAATAAACATAAAAACACTATTTGATGATAAAAAATTTTGTTGAAGAATTGCGTTGGCGTGGGATGATTCACGACATTATGCCGGGCACAGAGGATTTGCTCAATACAGAGATGGTAACAGCTTATGTAGGGATAGACCCGACTGCGGATTCGCTTCATGTAGGTCACTTGGTTTCCATAATGATGCTGAAACATTTGCAGTTGTGTGGACACAAACCCTTAGCATTGATAGGTGGTGCTACAGGTATGATAGGAGACCCCTCGGGTAAGTCTGAAGAAAGAAAACTTTTGTCGCTTGAAACCTTGCAACATAATGTGGAAGCTATTAAAAATCAGCTTAGCAAGCTGCTCAATTTCGAAGAAGGAGTTAATAAAGCGGAGTTGGTAAACAATTATGACTGGACAAAAGATTTTTATCTGCTTCATTTTTTAAGAGATATCGGCAAGCACCTAACGGTAAACTATATGATGGCCAAAGATTGTGTTAAAAGCCGTATGGAAACAGGGCTTTCTTACACCGAATTTTCGTACCAACTGCTTCAGGCTTACGACTTTCTTCACTTGTACACAAACCGTAACTGCAAATTGCAGATGGGCGGGTCTGATCAATGGGGCAATATCACATCGGGCACAGAACTCATAAGAAGAAAAACTGCCGGTGAAGCATATGCACTTACCTGCCCATTGATTACTAAGGGTGATGGTAAAAAATTTGGCAAAACCGAACAAGGCAATATTTGGCTGGATGCGAAAAGAACGTCTCCCTATAAATTTTATCAATTCTGGCTTAACAGTTCTGATGAAGATGCCGAAAAATATATTAAAATTTTTACTTTACTGGAGCATGAAGAAATTGAAACACTTATCAAAGCTCATCAAGAAGCACCACATACCCGACTTTTGCAAAAAAAGTTAGCAGAGGAAATGACTGTTTTTATTCATTCACGCGAAGATTATGAAAGCTCACTAAATGCATCACAAATTCTTTTTGGTGGCGGCACGCTGGATCTTATTAAAAAAATTGATGAAGATACTTTCCTGGCAGTCTTTGAAGGTGTACCCCGCTATGAAATTAAAAAACAAGAGCTGACTGATGCCATACCTATTATTGATTTTCTGGCAGAAAAAACATCGGTTCTTAAATCCAAAAGTGAAGCCCGAAGGAGCTTAAAAGAAAATAGCATTTGTATTAATAAAGCCAAAGTTAAAGATGACTATCTTATCAGCACCGGCGATTTAATAAACGACAAATACATAATAGTGCAAAAAGGCAAGAAAAACTATTTTTTAATAAATGTTTGTTAATCCATTATCCAAAATTATTCTTAAAAAAGGGCTCTGATATCACACTTCAGGGAAGTTAAAATTTTTGTATAGCAGCCACACTTTATAAGACACAAAAACGGCAAAAGCTGCAAAAGCACTTCCCCAAAACCATGCCGGCAGAAGCGTCAAACGTTTCAAAATATAGGCATCGCCGGAGCCGGTGGCTTTTCTAAATGATAATATCATAACCACTATTGATGACCATAGCGATTCGAAAAAAACAATACCGGAAAAAGCAAAAGCCATATAAACAGTAGAGGTGTATGTTCCCCATAAAAACTGTCCCGACAATAATAATAAAAGCGCGATTATCCACATAACACCATGCGTATTGCGTACAAAAAACAGCAAATTGATAAAAGCAAAGGACCCCACAATTATCAGCACGGCATTGTAATAGTTGTTAAACGACAAAAACATTAGAAAATAAGCTGTGGCGCTCGCAAAAGGATAGCCTGCTGCAGCAATTAAGAACTGCCCCGGTTTTCCTTTTGACTTTGTGATAGTAGTTCCAGAAGTATCGCGGAATAAGGATATCTGTAAAACCTGCCCATCCGTAAGCAGTGTCATTAAAGCATGACCTGTTTCATGTATTAAGGTGTTGATAACCTTAATATACCGCCCAATATATGGTACCCGCGACAATACAAAACATCCCAACAAAAGTAATACAAATGATATGTTAATGTCAGGCGGAATAATGGCCATGTGTTTTAATATAAGAAATAAGAACCTGTCTGATAAATGGTAAAGGCAACAACCCAGGCAATAATTGTTGGATAAATCGCTGCAAAAGCGCCCCATTTCCAGCTTCCCGACTCTCTCGCTATCACGACGATAGTTCCTACACAAGGGAAATAGAGCAATACAAATATCATAAAAGTAAAAGCAACCAAAGGGGTAAACACCCGCTCGCCCTCTCTGGGCCCCGAGGTATATCTTTGTTGTTGAAGTTTTGTTACCAGCGATACGTTAGCTTGTTCGTCCACTTCGCTTTGATACAGAACACCCATTGTTCCGACAATAATCTCCTTAGCAGGCGCCCCCGACAATAGCGCAATGCCCATTTTCCAGTCGAAACCCAGCGGCCTTATAGCAGGTTCAATGAAATGTCCCAGTCGGCCCAGCAGAGAATACTCTTGCATCTCTGCCCGTTCTTCCAGTTCCAGTTCAAAGAGCGCATTATTTTTTTGTGCTAATAAAGAATCTTGCTTAGCAACCGGCATATTTGGTGTTATTTCCTCTGCATAAAAAGACGCTATTTGAGTAGCTAAAACGCTGTAATCCTTTTCAAAGTCTTTTTTAACAGGATAGTTGCTTAAGCCCCAGATAATGATGGTAGCTATCAAAATAATCCCTGCAATTTTTTTCAAATACTCTACCCCTTTACCCCACATTCCTCTAATAGTTGCCCGTGCTGTTGGGACACGAAAAGGAGCGAGCTCCATCACAAAAGGCGTATCTTCTTGTTTGGGAATCAAGCGCTTGAATATCAATGCAACAATAACAGCTATCAGAACGCCTATCAGATAAATCCCAAACAGTATATTCCCTTGATTATTAGGGAAAAAGGCACTTATAAAAAGCACATAAACAGGAAGACGTGCAGCACACGACATAAAAGGATTGATAAGCATGGTGATAAGCCTGTCATTTTTATTTTCTATAGTACGTGTAGCCATAATAGCCGGCACATTACATCCAAAGCCCATTATAAGAGGGATAAAAGATTTGCCGTGCAGCCCAATTTTATGCATTATTTTATCCATAATGAAGACAGCACGCGACATATAACCGGTATCTTCCATAAAAGAAATGAACAGAAACAGCAGTAAAATATTCGGTAAAAATACCAGTACCCCTCCAACACCGCTAATAACTCCATTGACAAGCAAGTCGGTAAGTACTGTGGCGGGCAAAATATGCGAAAGTGTTCCTGATAGCCATTCAAAGCCATTTTCTATCCATTCCATCGGATATTCGCCCAGAAAAAAGGTAGCAGAAAACATCAGCCACATAAAAAACAGAAATATTGGGAATCCCCAGAAGCGATGCGTAAAAAGCCAGTCAAAAAAAGCAGCACGTGTATTGCGTTTTTGTTGACCCTTTTTCAGGGTTTCTTTTAGAGCTCCGGCAATAAAACCATACTTGGCTTTAGTAATGACATCCTCTATATGCTCTTCTTTATACAACTTGCCTAGTTCTGCTCTCTCTTTTTCGGCTGAGAGTAATATGTCAGCTTTGTTAGGACAATCATCAATTTTATCGACTATTTCATTATCCTCTTCCAACAGCTTAATTGCTAAAAAACGGGACGAAATATGGTTGATTAAATCATAGTTTTCGGGTATGCGAATCACATCTCTTATTTTATTAATGGCCTTTTCTGTAAATTCGCCATAATTGATGTGAATATGCCTGGTGGTTTTATCTTTTCCTGTATAAACCTCTAGTATTTTATCAAACAATTCGTTTATTCCCTTTTTTTTAGAACTGACTGTAGGGACAAAAGGAATTCCCAATAGTTTTCCCAACTTTTCATGGTCAAGTTCATCCTTTTTTTGCTGAAGCTCGTCGTACATGTTTAATGCAACCACGACCCTGATATCCATATCAATCAGTTGAGTAGTCAGGTAAAGATTGCGTTCCAAATTAGACCCATCAAGCACATTGACAACAATATCGGGATGCTTATCAATAATATAATTTCTAACAAAAATTTCTTCGGGGGAATAAGCTGTTATAGAATAAGTGCCGGGCAAATCAATAATATTGAACTTATACCCTTTATGATAAAAAGTGCCTTCTTTAGCACTTACCGTGACGCCACCATAATTACCAACCCGCTCGCGACTTCCGGATGCAATATTAAATAAAGTCGTTTTGCCTGCATTTGGGTTGCCGACCAATACAATATTGATTTCTTTTTTCTGTAATATCTCTTCTGCTTTTAAAAGCTCTGCTGCATAAGAACCATTTGATTGCGTACCGCTATTTTCAAAAACATGGCTCAAATCTTCAGGCCTGCTGATTTCTATATGTTTAGCTTCCTCATTACGAATAGAAACATTATAGCCCATCACATTATACTCTACAGGATCTTTTAAAGGTGCTTTTTTAATAACTGTTACTATCTGACCAGCCACAAAACCCATCTCCATCAATCGACGACGGAACGCCCCCGTGCCCTTGATTTTAACTATAATGCCTTTTTCGCCCTCTTGCAAATCAAATAAATGCATATCTTATTATTAAGATTAAATAAAAATTAAGGCAAAGGTAAAAAAATTTTTTTATTGTCCTATTTTTTTTAAACACATAGCATAATAAATGGTATTTACCTTACTACAGTAATGTAAGGCGTGCGTTCCACATTACTTTTGTTTAATGCCCTGTCTCTAATATAGAACTCCATAAAAATCGTGTCGCCTTGCAATATGGGTTGGTTATTGTGATTAAACACGGGCATAAAGACCTCAATTTCTATTTCTCCGCTTATAGCTTTATTTCTTCCGGATGGCGTTATGTAAGGGAGTTTCATGTGTGGAGACCAACTTGGGTCGTCGGGGGCTTCTATAATGATTTCATGTGGTTGTTGATTTTCTACAAAGAAATAAAAAATAAAAAAGTCATTCGTTGTACTATCTCCGTCGTGTCTTCCAATATCACCATCTCCATCAGTAAAAGAGAACGTAAGCAAGCCTTTGTGCATATCGATTTGTTCAAAATCAACAAACTCAATAATGGGTTCTACCGGGTACTCCTCACGATCCAAGCAAGCAGCTATTGTTAAAAAAAAACTTAACAGTAAAACCTTAAGCAGCTTCAACATTCTAACCATTTATGACTAATTTTTTGTTAAGCAAATTTACATTTTTTTTTTGATTTAAAATGATTTACATCTCCGATTGGCATGTTTCGGCTATGGCATGAGCTGTCATATCAATCCCCTGGTCGTGCAGTTGGCGCCAATACTTGCAAGCACTTAGTGTATCTCCTTTGAGTAAATTGACATACAACATGTTCCCTACAGCTTCATGCATAAGGGGGTTAATTTCATAAGCTTTATTAAAATCATTATAAGCCTTGTTCAGTTCCCCAAAGTGTTCAGCCATGATGATACCTCTGGCATTGTATGCCCGGTAAAAACGGGGTGATAGTTCAATGATTTGAGTGTATATATCTGCTGCTTTTGCAAAATTTTCAACGGCCTCATATAATAATGCTTTGTTATTGTAAGCCGAAATATGTGTGCTATCAAGGGCAATAGCCTTTTCAAAATCTTTCAAAGCCATTTGGTATAATCCTACCGATAAATAAACGCCGCCTCTGTTGTTGTACAAAGACGTATTTTCAGGAGACATTTCGATAAGTTTGTCAAAATCGCTGATGGCTTCAACGGGTTTGTTTAGTTTGTGAAAACACAAAGCCCTTGATTGCCTGACAATAGTATTATTACTGTCCTTTTTGAGTACAATTGTGAAATCATCAATGGCTTCTTCGCATTTATTAAGTTGGTAATAAGAAAGCCCCCTGCCCAAATAAGACTTGTGAAAAGCAGCATTGATTTCGATGGCACGCGAATAATGTGGGATGGCTTGCTCATAGTGCCCCCTCTCGAAGGCGACGTTGCCTAAGTTGTGATGAGCCAACGGCACTCTATAATTTTTACTGATAATATCAGTAAATAAAGATGTATTATTTCGCCAAACAGCATTGCGGTCAATGGTCTTAACAAGTAAAAAAACCATAAATATAATCAGTAAACCAAATAATGGGTTTTTCAAATTATGCTTTATTTCTGACTTACGGCGGTAATAATTATAAAAATACGCCACAAGAAAAGACAATCCCATATGAGGGATATACGTATAACGTTCTGCTAAAAAAGCTGGTCCTATAGGAAATTTAATGAGGATAGGCAGCAGAGGAATTATAAAAAGAAGTAATCCGAAAAGAAGTTCACGGCGGTGACTTCTTAATTTATAAACCAGGTATATCAATGCCGGAAACAGAAGAACAGAAAAGTAATATTTTAAAGGCAATAATTGATTGACTTTTTCGGGAAATGGAATAATAGCAGATTGATAGAAGGGCGCAAAAAACTTTATCAGGTAAAAATTGAGGGCATAAGAAGCTAAAAAAAGTTTTTCCGGAAAAGGCCAGAGGTTTGGTTCAACACCGCTTTGTGCGTCAATTGCTATAAGCCCAAAAATAAGTGAAAGTGCGAAAAATGGAGTTTTCTCTAACCCAATTCTTATAAGTGCTGTACGTCGATAATAAAAGTCTGTCAATAGCATCAGCAGGGGAACAATAACAGCACTGGCCTTTGATAACAAAGCTGCCGTAAAAAAGAGAAAGGATATGCTTAAAAGTTTTAAAGCAGGATTTTTATTGGTAATGTATTTTTGATAGCTCAGAAGTGCCAACAAGGAGAAAAAGACATACAACACATCTTTTCGCTCCGATATCCAAATAACAGATTCTACACGCATAGGGTGTATGGCAAACAGCAAAACTGCAATAAAAGATATTTCAAGACGCCCTGAAAGGCGACGTAAAAACACAAATAAAAGCAAACTGTTGAATATGTGAAATAAGATATTTGTTAGAATATAGCCAAAGGAATTGTAGCCCCATAAGCTGTAATCTACAGCTAAAGATAGTAAAGTCAGAGGATGGTAGTGAGCAGATACGTAAACACTAAAAATGGTTTTTACACCTTCAAACGAAAGGTCTTTAATATATGGATTTTGTGTAACATAAGTATCATCATCCCAGTTTGTAAAGTTATTGTTTAAACCATTTGCAAAGGCTGCAAAAGTAATTATGGCAATAAGCATCAAACAAAGACGGGCGGCTTTATTTTCATTATTTATTATGGCGTCTTTAATCATACGCCATTTTTTAATAAGGCTCATAAATACGACAATTTAAGGTCTTGCTATTGTTTTAAAATGATTTTATTTCTCTATAGCCTGTATTATTCACAAAAAGGACGCATAGTACAAATCATAAACGCTGTTTTCGAAAACTTATTTTTTCAATTAAAACGTCAAATATAAACATACTAAATACAAGAACACCACCCTTTGTTAACAAAAGGTGGTGTTCTAATAACTTAAAAAAAACTATTCATCTTTAATGCACCGAATTGAAAAACCTTCAATTTTCTGTCTTTCTTCTTCAAAGGCAGTTGCATCAGCATGGTACAAAACGGTACTAAAGGCGCGCTCTTGGTCAAATTCTGTGGAAGACCACCATCTTCCATACGTTCCTGCATTATCGAACGTTGGGCCGCCTCAACCAACCCCGCCAAAGTAACCGCCAGGCAGTCCGCCGAAGCCACTTTGGTTGGTTGCCTCATTAGGGCTTTGCCAATGTGTTGTACCAGATTCTTTTAGAGCCTTGCCTGCCTCTAGTGCGCCGCCTAAGTAATTTACCAAAGCTTCCCACTCAAATTTTGTAGGCACCCGCCATCCTTCCGGACATAATTTGCCCGAGCTGGCTGCATACCAGTTGTAAAGGCCGCCATAAGTTTCGCCATAAACAACAGGATTGTTGTCGTAAAAAGCAAAACCAAAAGACTTGTTGTCTGAAGTACAATCTTCAATTTGTGTTAATGGCGTGCCATCATTTAACTTAGTGGTTCTTAAATTTTCAGCCATCCAGGTTTGAGAACCGATAGTAACGAATGTGTATTCGTTGCCATCAGCATCAATAAGAGCTGTTGAACCACCCGAACCATTATCATCAGCGTCTTCGTCTTTACTACATGAACTTGCAAAAATAATGACAAGCCCCATTAATAAACTCAACACACTGAATGAAATACGCGCGTGTTTTTTCATAGTTTTTTTGTTGATTAGTTGATAATAGAAATATTCTTTTAAGTTGCAATTTTTATAATTGCATTTCAAAGATACAAAATTTATTTAAATCTCAAAAAAAAATTATTTTTGTTTAAAAGGACCGGCATTTTTGTCTTTGTATGAAACTGTAGGATTTTTCATGCCCCAATTTATAGCAAGATAGGGATCATTCCATAAGATGGTTTCTTCAGCTTCGGGCATATAAAAACCTGTGCATTTATAAAAAAAGACGGTATTGTTTTCGAGCGTCAAAAATCCATGAGCAAAGCCCGGAGGAATCCATAGCATTTTTTTATTGTCCCCGGAAAGCTCTATTTTAAAATGCTGGCCATAAGTAGGAGAATCCGGGCGGATATCTACTGCTACATCGAGTACAGCCCCCGAAAAAACGCGGACCAGCTTGCCTTGTTCATAGGGTGCTTTCTGATAATGAAGACCTCTTAAAACGCCCTTGTTGGATTTTGACTGGTTGTCTTGTACAAATTCTTCATTTATGCCATAATCCAACAATTCTCTTTTGTTATATGATTCAAAAAAATAACCCCTGTCATCTTCAAAAACTTTTGGCTCTATGACCAGCAAGCCCTCTATGAACACCTTTTTTACTACCATATTCTTATTGCATTATTACTTTTGGGTTAACATTATGAAGATTTTACAATCTTTTTTCGATAATCATTTGTTGATGTTTGCAAATGTATAAAATAAAAGCCGTCCGAAAAATTTGATAAAAACTTCATTTCGATATAATTTCGTCCTTCGTGCAAGGGATGGCCAATCATTTGATGAACAAGCCTGCCACTTATATCGTAAATATTTATGTTTATTATGTCATGATTCATGGCATTATATAAAACGTGCAAGCTGTTCTTGAAAGGGTTAGGGTAAATTTTTAAGGCATTTTCCTTTATCGTATTAACAGTATAAACCCCATTCAGTATGGCGTGGGCGGCTGCAAAGTCGGGGATGCCATAACCGAGGAGGCTGTCAGGATTTTGATACTGGTGAGCACTTTCCCTTATCGCATCCATAATTTCCCAATTGGTGGCAGTAGGGTTGGCTTGCCATAGGCATGCAGCGGCACCTGCTATCAGGGGGGCAGAAAATGAAGTGCCACTTGAAACTATTATGTTATTGGAAGTTCCTGCCACAACAGTGCCTTCTCCCTGCGCAGCGACATCGGGCTTTATGCGCCCATCGGCGCTAGGCCCTACGGAACTAAAAGCGGAATACAAATTATCGTAATTAACGGAGCCCACACTTAGAACACCCGGAGCATCAGCAGGCGCAATAATACGCTGCCATGGTGTTAGTGCTGAATTGCCTGCACTGTTGACAACCAATATGCCTTTAGATGCCGCCATGTTAGCCCCTTGTGAAACTGTCGTGGTGTGGCCGTCAAGGTCTGCAAAAGTGTGATTTTGAGTGGGGTCGTCAAACTCAGAATATCCCAGAGAAGAATTAATAATATCAACACCTACGCTATCGGCAAATTCGGCAGCACTCACCCAGTTATATTCCTCAATAACATATTCCGTGGGTGCATATTCTGTTTTCAAAAGCCAGTAAGAAGCTTTAGGGGCAATCCCTACCATTTGTGTAGATATATGTGCTGCCATGGTCGATAATACCATCATGCCGTGTGCATGCGCTTGAAAAACATTGCCGCCCGGGTTTACAAAGTTTTTGGTTCCTAATAAACGTCCTGATACGCGTAAACTATCAAAAATAACCAAGCTGTCAACTTTTGAAAAACCGGCATCGAGAACAGCAATAACCATAGATTCACCGCTGTATCCCTGGCTGTGTAAATTATTGGCTTTAATCATGTCGATCTGATTGAAAGCAAATCCGTAGTTGTATGCCTGTACACCCTTGCTTTGAGGGTACTTGTATTTAATACTCTGCTGTGGGGCAGGGACATAGTCTTTTGAAAAATGATGAACATCGCGATTAGAAGCATAACGGGGAGCTACATAGATTGATTGTTTCACAAAATTCAAATTATTAATGGCTGATAGTGCTGTGGTATCTGTTGTTTGAATTGTTATTCCATTCAGCCAGCGACTGGTGTGTATCAAATTAACAGCCCCCTGTGATAAAACACTATCAATATAAGCGGGGTTTACCGGCAGATCAGTACTGTCAATTGGGATATTTTGTGTATACCTTCTGTCTATAGCTCTTTGTGTCAAAAACTCAGTGGGATTTGACAAACTGTAAGGCGTGTTATTCTTGTCCGTAAACTGTATGAAATATCTGGTTGGTGACAACTGGGCATGTGTGTAGCCCCAAGTTAAAACAAGAGAGACCAAACACATTAAAATTTTATGTTTCATTTTCTAAGGCGTTATGGGAGACATTTAAATGTTTAAATAAATCAATAATATTCAAAGGTACTCATTTTGCACTTACTAAATGGGCATCTTTTAAAAAAAATACGCCATCTCACGCGCCACAGTTTGCGTGTTAGTGACTATCACAAAACTTTAATACATTTTTACGATATAAATGGGTTGCCTTTTGCAAATGTTTTTCAGGATTTATCATTTTTTTCAATAATGCCTCCTCCAATCAGATCGTCTTTTTCATAAAAAACTGCTGACTGGCCGGGTGTTACTGCTGATACAGGCTTATCGAAAAGCACTTTTACAGTATCTGCCCCTTGAGGAATAAGCATTCCGGTCATTCCTTTGTCTTTATAGCGCACTTTTATTAAAGCTCTGAGCCCCTCAGCCGGGAGGGTGTCATATTTTATCATATTGATATTTTTGACGTGCATTTCCGAGGATAAGAGCTCTTCTTTCTTGCACAAAACAATAGTATTGGTTTCGGCATGAATATGCTTTACATAAAGCGGGTGCCCTACAGCTACTTTAAGCCCTTTTCTTTGCCCTATGGTATAAAAAGGATAACCTTTGTGCGTGCCAATTTTATGGCCCTGTGCATCAACAAAAGGACCTTCGCCAATTTTTTGGTTAATATCCTGAACATTTTCCGTGAGAAACCGCCTGTAATCATCATCAGGGATGAAGCATATTTCGTAGCTTTCCTTTTTTTGGGCTATATCAACAAAATTATGCTGCCTCGCCAACTCCTTTACATGCTCTTTATTGTAATTTCCCAAAGGCATGAGGGTTCTTTCAAGGTTTTGCTGCGAGAGTCCCCATAGAACATAGGTTTGGTCTTTGCTATGGTCAATGCCTTTGGAAATGATATAACGATCGTTTTTATAACCTATTCGGGCATAATGACCGGTAGCAATAAAATGGCAATGGAGCATATCAGCTCTTTTAAGCAAAGCTTCCCATTTGATAAGAACATTACATAAGACACAAGGGTTTGGTGTATGCCCACGCATATACTCTTCAATAAAGTTTTTGACTATGCCATCATAAAACTCTTTTCGGAGGTCAATAACATAATGAGGGAAGCCCAGGTTAACGGCTACAGTTCTGGCATCATTAATAGTATCCAGGTTACAACAACCGGTTTCTTTAGCAGCATTACCTCCTAAAGCATAATCCCATGTCTTCATGGTGACACCGACAATATCGTAGCCCGCTTCCTTAAGCAAAATAGCTGCTACGGAGCTGTCAACACCGCCGCTCATAGCCATTAAAACACGCCCTTTAGAATTGTTATTGCCCATTGAAAACTTCTTCTGAAATGCGACGTCCTTCGTCAAACTCTTCTCGTCTTATAGCCCGGCCTCTCTCATCAAAAGACATCCAAACACCATCTTTTAAGTTATCCACATACATCCCCGACATAAACACTCTGTTATTGCCCGGATAGTAAAACTTGAATAAGCCATGCAAACGATCATTTTTGTAAACCATTTCATTTTTGAGAGTCCCGTCCGAATAATAATGTACGGCCGGTCCATTTTTTTTATCGTCCTTCCAATTTTCTTTTTTACTCAACTGCCCATCCTGATAAAATGTTTTTGAAAGACCGTTCTTTTTCCCCATTTCGTAATATTCTTTTGAAATGAGTACTCCGGACTGGTGGTAATACTTCCACAAACCGTCCTTTTTTTGATTAACATAGGTGCCTTCGGACATTTTGCGCCCGTTTTCGAAATAATGAATGGCCTCGGCGGTTTTACCATCGTTTTTGTGCATTACTTTTGAGCGCAAATTCCCACTGGCATAATAATGCTTAAAAGTGTTTTGTGGTACCCCGTTTTTAAAAGTTCCCTCATAGCGCAGTTGACCACACTCATGGTAACCACGCCACAAACCATGATGGCGCCCCTGACTGTCTCTTTGGTTATAAGCCGTATCTTGACCATACAAACATATGGAAAGTGAAAATATGACAAACTGTAAAAACAATGGTTTCATCTCCGACAATTCAAATATTTAATTCTTAAACGTTCAAGCATTTTTTTATTGTTTTAAAAATATTTAATAGCTTTGGTTGTTCTAGTTTGTTATATTTCCACTGATTTTCAGCCTTTTCAAAAACGGTTTGCATATTACTTTAACAATAAAGCTTATAACTGCGTGACTGCGTGATAGTATTTTTTCATCATAGCTCAGCTTTTTTTTATGAATAGAAACATATTAAAACATATTTCTCTATAGGGGAAAATAATTGCCGCCGCTAGTTAGTTTCAATGATTTGAAATAACTTATCGAGTTTGGGCGTAAGTATTATCTCTGTACGTCTGTTACGCGCACGGGCTTCTCTGGTGTCTGCTTCATCAACGGGCATATACTCTCCACGTCCGGCAGCTGTTAATCTTGTAGGGTCTATATCGCCATGTTGCAAAAGAATTTTTACTATAGCAGTAGCACGCATCACACTAAGGTCCCAATTATCTCTTATTTGGCCGGTGCCTCTGTAGGGGACATTATCTGTGTGCCCTTCAATCAGCACGTTGATATCCGGGTTTCTCTCAAGAACTTTTGCCAATTCTTTCAAAGCCGCAACACCTCTGGCATCAACGTCAAAGCGCCCGGATGCAAATAACAGTGTTTCTTCAAGCGACACATACACTTTCCCATTTTTAATATCTACCGATAAGCCTTCCCCCTCAAAACCAAGGAGTGCACTTGAAACAGATTCTCTCAACGCATTAACAGTTTTATCCTGACTATCAAGTATATTCTGTAGCTCCGTCATCTTTTCTTCTTTTTCTTTCATTTCTTCCATAGCAGCATTAAGTTTAGCGCTCAAAGCTTCCAAATCCTGTTTTTTTGCAAGCATTTCTGCCTCTGCTTTTATCAAATCATCCTCTTTCCTCTGGAGATTTTCTTGTGTTGCTTGTAGTTCTCTTAATATTTTTTGTGTTTCGGAGGTGCTGCCTTCAAGGAGTTCCCTGTTTTTTTCTAAAAGCAAGTTGTAAGTACTGTTTAGCCTGTCATAATTGCTTTGCAAACGCCTTTGTGTTTGACCTATGATGGCCGTATCGTTGCGTAAGCCTTCTACCTGCCTGGTAAGGATATTTAGCCTTTCGCTCAATTCATTATTATCTGAGTTTAACCTGATGTTTTCAGTTTTTTGAGAACTGAGTTCTTCTTCACATTGTTGGCGTAATGCCTTAAGATCCTCGTACTGTCTTGCCGGAACACAAGAGATTGTAAAAAGCACTGCCGCAGCAACTGCTAATGTTAAAAGGGTATTGAATGAATTCATTTTCATATTGTAATAGTTTTTGTTATATGATACTTCTGGTTGATTTAAAAATATTGATGGCGTATTATTTTTTTGTTGCACAAACCAATTAAGGATTTAAGTGTACGCAAAAATAAAAAAATAAAAAGAAACTACCGTAAAAAAACCACATCTTTAGGTTTTCAATGTGGTTATAACCCGTTTTATTTGAATACTTTCACTTCATGTTATCTTCGTTATGGCTTAATGTCATCAGAAAAAACTATGTTATGCTCGTGTTATTATGACCACCAAAAGGGTTGGTATTTTGAGTGGGATTATGGCTGTTGTTTTCTGTATTACCTTCTTCTGCATTATCTTTTTCTGCATTATCTTCTTTTGTTTGGTTTTCAGTATAATCATCTTCATCTTCTTCCCATGAATATTTTGGTTTTTGAGGTCCTTCCTTTTTAAAATGGAAAGCGGTAATGACACCTGCCAAAAACCCTGTCAGATGCGTTTCCCAGGACATCCCATCCTTTATCGGCAAAACGCCCCATACAATACCCCCATAGAGAAATACAACAGTTAGTGAGACGGCAACCAGCGGAACGGACTTTCTGATAATTCCACTGAAAAACAAAAATGATACAAGACCATAAACCAACCCGCTGGCACCGATGTGATATGCTTCCCTGCCAAAAAACCAAACCCAAAAGCCCGACAAGAAATATATCAAAAAAAAGCTATTTAACGCAACCCCTTTGTAAAAATAAAATAAAGCAAAAGTAAGTATAAAAAGGGCAAAGGAATTAGAGATCAAATGGTTAAAGTCGCCATGAATTAATGGTGCCGTGACTATGCCTATTAATCCTTTTAAACTCAAGGGAAAAACCCCTAAGGCATATAAAGAAATGCCCATATAGGCTTCAATAATTTTTATAGTCCACAGAATAAACAATAAAACAAAGGGGAATATTAAACTTTTGAGAAATTGTAATCTGTCAATTTTTTCCATAATTCAGGTTTTCACCGAAAGTAACATAAAAACAAAGTTAATAAGAAAATACCAATAAAAAACGCTATGGGTCAAAGAATTAAAAATGTTCCTTTTTTTGTTTCAAGCTGAATACGGCTCTAAGGTTTGTCTTTCCCAAAAACTACAAGACTTTCAACTCCTTGTATCAAGAATTTGTTTTTTTACTACTTTTGCACTAAATTTTAAAAAAACGGGTTATATAACTGATGATACCTTTTAAGAAACTAGCAAGCGGTTTACTGGCAATATTAATGGTTTTCACCTTAATAGAGTTTTACCGTTTTAGCTTTTCAGCTATAGAAACATACACGCCTCGCCAAAAGCTTGTTTTTCAAGTGAACCCTTCTTTATTAAAACAAGAAAATGTTTTGCAGGAGGTTTTTAATAGAATATACGATGCCCATTCTAACAAAACAGTAAAGGCACATATTTACGGCATTCCCATTGAGTATATTTTGAACACATACAATGAAAACAGCCCGCTGCTATGGATAAAAATCAACAAAAAGCAATGCCAAAATCAGCAACATGAGTCTCATTTTACCACCCGGCAAAACAAAGAAAGGCAAAAACAGAAAACAGCATTGCAGTTTTTTTTCCGTACTTTATTCATAGAGCAACATCAAGCTTTTAAACCAATGATAGCATATTCCTTAGTAAAATATATTCCTATTGATGAAATTTGCAACACCATATTATTCCCGCCCCCAACGCCTCCTCCAGTAATCATACATAAACATGTTCCCCATTTTTTATAAACATTTTTTTACAGTTGTATAAATTTTTAAAAGTGCAATTAGTCAACAATGCACATAAATATCATAGTTTTTTAATAGACAGGAAAAAGATGAGAGTTGTAACAATAATAAGTTTAATTTTAATAAGTTTAATTTCTTCACATTTATATGGACAAATCGTTGAAATAAAAGATTCAAAAAAAGGATACCCACTTGAAATGGTCGCCATTTTTAACAGTGATAAAAACTTATCAGTAGCTACAAATGACAAAGGGCAGGCTGATATCAGTGCATTTCGCGGGAAAGACACTATTTATATCAGCTATTTAGGTTATAAAACAAAAGTTTTGAGTTATGCCGATATAGAAAGGGATGATTTTGTTGTGCTCATGAAAGCTAACCCCATTACATTAGGGTCAGTAGTTATTGCAGCATCTCGTTTTGGTCAATCAAGCAGGGAAGTTCCCAGCCGTATCAGCAGTATATCATCTGAAAGAGCCGCTTTATTAAATCCCCAAACGGCAGCAGACCTTCTTGAAACATCCGGAGAGGTTTTTGTCCAAAAAAGCCAACAAGGCGGTGGCAGCCCTATGATACGAGGCTTTTCAACAAACAGACTTCTTTATACAATTGATGGTATAAGAATGAACACAGCTATATTCAGGGGAGGCAATGTGCATAATGTTATTTCGCTCGACCCCTTTGCCGTAGAAAGTACAGAGGTTTTTTTCGGACCTGGCTCCGTAATTTATGGGAGTGATGCTATTGGTGGCGTTATGAGTTTTCAAACCCTAACGCCTATCCTATCCCATAGCGACGAGGTTTTAATTAGAGGCAATGCTGTTACACGTTATGCTACAGCTAATAGCGAAACGACAACCCACATTGATGTAAACCTTGGCTGGGAACGATGGGCTATGTTAACGAGTATTTCCAGTTCAGACTTTTCCGATCTGCGCATGGGTAAACATGGGCATGATGACTATTTAAGGTCATTTTATGTACACAGGGTTGATAGTATTGACCAAGTATTTGAAAATCGTGATCCTCTTTTGCAAAGATATACGGGTTATTCCCAAATGAACATCATGCAAAAGTTCAGGTATATGCCCAACAACAACTGGAATTTGCAATATGCTTTTCATTATTCAGAAACATCAGATATTCCCCGATACGACAGGCATATAGAAACTATGCCAGATGGCTCGCCACGCACAGCTGTGTGGCACTATGGGCCACAAAAATGGACAATGAACTATTTAAGCATTATGCATCATGCGCCTAACTTGTTTTACGATGAAATGTTTGTGCGCATGGGCTTGCAAAATTTTGAAGAGAGCCGCGTTGACCGAAGATTTAATCACCACAGGCTGAGAACTCAAAAAGAAAAAGTAGAGGCTTATTCAGTAAATATTGATTTTCGTAAGACAGGTAATCGCCACAATTTCTTCTACGGCCTCGAAGGCGTTAGAAATGATGTTGTATCGAGGGCAACAGCTGAGAATATTGATACCGGAGCACTTATTAATGTGCCTGACAGATACCCGGATGCCTCATGGCAAACTTATGCCGGCTACCTAAGTTACCAATACCGGTTTAGTGAAAAAGGGCTTCTACAGCTTGGAGGAAGATATACTAACTACAGCATCAACGCAGATTTTAGAAGACACGAAAAATTTTATCCCTTCGAATATCAGGAAGTTGATGTGAACAACAATGCTATGACTGCCAGCGTGGGCTTTATTTTCACGCCTGATGAATTGACAACTGTCAGCCTTAATGCCTCTTCGGGGTTTCGTGCTCCAAATGTTGATGATATTGGGAAAATGTTTGACTTTCAAGCGGGAGACGTTATTGTTCCTAACCCTGATTTAAAAGCAGAAACAGCTTATAATGCCGAAATAAATATTTCAAAGGTTTTCGGCTCCATTTTAAAACTTGATCTGGCTGGCTACTATACCCTTTTAGAAGATGCAATGGTGCGCCGTTCTTTTTCTTTAAATGGTCAAGATAGCATAGTTTACAATGACGAGCTGAGCAAGGTTTATGCCATTCAAAATGCTGCCGAAGCTCATGTGATGGGTGCTCATGCAAGTATTGATATTAAATTACCTTTGGGCTTGGGCTTTTATTCCCGCCTCAACTATCAGGTGGGCGAAGAAGAGATGGAAGACGGCACTATAAGCCCTTCCAGACATGCGGCTCCTTTCTTTGCCACCACAGGTATTTCTTATGAAAAAGATAATTTCAACATGACCCTTTACAGTGTGTATAATGCAACTATAGAACACGAAAATCTTAATTTTGAAGAACGTCAGAAAGCCGTTTTGTATGCTAAAGATGAGCAAGGCAACCCCTATGCGCCTTCGTGGTACACATTGAACTTTAAGGTCTTGTACAACATCACAGAGCATTTTTCTTTGAGTGCAGGGCTTGAAAATATTACTGATCAGCGCTACCGCGTCTATAGCTCAGGCCTTACAGCTCCGGGAAGAAATATGATTGTTTCTTTCAGAGCCAGTTTCTAGGTTATGCATAAACTGTCAAGATAATTAAGCAAGTAAATATCTTTAAAACGAAGTATCCGACAAGCGCTACCTCAGGTCAATAATTTCAATGCCGGGATAGTCAGAAACGTTAAAAGTAAAACGTTCGGGGGGGATGCTTATGTTAGGGCTAAAGCTTTTGATTTCATAAGTAAATGTGTTTTGGTTTCTGTCAAAAACGACAGCGCTTACCAAATCATTGCTGACAAGGTCAATATTCAGTCTGACTTTGTGATACCCTCTCTGGTCAGTAGGCACCAATTCAATAACATGAACATCTTTGCCGTTGTACTGACCCACTCTTATGTACCTGCTTCTGTGCCCGGTTTTATAAAGCGTAAAAATATTATTGATGGTAATACTTTCGTCACTATCTTTTTCAAAGGTGCCTATCTGAACTTCGTTAACACTTTCGAGATAAGTCCATACAGTAATACCATCGCATACGATTAATTGTTCGCCAAATTGAAGCGCATATTTATCCCCTTTCATATAAATTGTGCCATTAATGGTTTCCTTGATATTTTCGATGCGATTTTCCATAATATACACAAAATCAATTTTAAGGGTTTCGTAAGACTTGGCTCTCTCAGAAAGTTCATCAAGAATAACTCTTGATCTTCTGTCGGATTCTTGAGCTGTTATCGGCTTTGAACAGTAAACCAGCAAAACGGCAATTAAAACATACGCTATAGTTTTCATAGGGGTGTCATTTAGTGGGACTATTTTAAAAATAATTATATTTCTTTAGATTCATTCAATAATTGTTCCAAAGCGACCATATCTTTAATTTTAACTTCTCTGGCTTTACTGCCTTCAAAATGCCCCACTATGCCGGCTGATTCAAGCTGGTCAATAATGCGCCCTGCTCTGTTGTAGCCAAGTTTTAGCTTCCTTTGGATTAAAGATGTAGATCCTTGTTGGTGTGTTACTATTAAGCGTGCAGCTTCTTCAAACATATCATCCCTATCGCCATTGTCGGCAAGGCTACCGCCTTCGGATTGCTCATCAACATATTCAGGGAGCAGCAAAGCACTGGGGAATGCCCTTTGAGAACCAAT
Source organism: Bacteroidales bacterium (assembly GCA_003565735.1). GTDB lineage: Bacteria > Bacteroidota > Bacteroidia > Bacteroidales > PXBB01 > PXBB01. The sequence goes on along the minus strand of PXBB01000137.1, from coordinate 2,867 downwards.
AAAGTCGGTTAATTTTTCTACTTCATGTATATCAATAAAAGCGCACTGAAGCCGAATTATCTCATTGCCTGTTGACAACAGCATATCGCCACGACCAATAAGCTGGTCGGCGCCACCAGAATCGAGAATAGTGCGGGAGTCAATGCGTGAAGTTACCCTGAAAGCAATGCGTGCAGGGAAATTAGCTTTTATGGTTCCCGTGATAATATTTACTGAAGGGCGCTGTGTTGCTATTATGAGATGAATGCCAACAGCTCGTGCTAATTGAGCTAAACGTGCTATGGGTGTTTCAATCTCTTTGCCTGCCGTCATAATAAGGTCGGCAAACTCATCAACAATAAGCACTATATAAGGGAGAAAGCGGTGCCCATTTTGAGGGTTTAAACGGCGAGAGAGAAACTTGTTGTTATATTCTTTGATATTTCTTACGTGGCCGTCTTTTAAAAGATCGTATCTGTTGTCCATTTCTATACAGAGAGAGTTCAAAGTACAGACAACCTTTCTGGTGTCGGTTATTATAGCTTCTTCGCTGTCGGGCAATTTGGCCAGATAGTGCCTTTCAATTTTTGAAAAAAGGCTGAGTTCTACCTTCTTAGGGTCAACCAATACAAACTTAAGCTCTGCCGGATGTTTTTTATAAAGCAATGAGGCGAGTATGGCATTAAGTCCAACCGATTTCCCTTGTCCAGTAGCACCGGCCATCAGCAGGTGTGGCATTTTGGTAAGGTCCGTAACAAAACTCTCATTAGAAATGGTTTTGCCAAGACCGATTGGCAGTTCAAATTTGTTTTTTTGAAATTTGTCTGAGGATAAAACCGACTTCATTGAGACAATTTCAGGATTTTTATTGGGGACTTCTATCCCGATAGTTCCTTTTCCGGGCATAGGTGCAATTATCCTGATTCCTAAAGCCGCAAGGCTGAGTGCGATATCATCTTCCAGATTCTTAATTTTCGAAATGCGTATGCCAGGAGCCGGGATAATTTCATATAGTGTCACTGTTGGGCCAATAGTTGCTTTTATCTTGTCAATGCTAATAGCATAATTTTCCAGTGTTTGGATGATTCTATTTTTGTTGGCTTCCAGCTCTTCATTTTTAACAATAGCAGAACCGTTAGAGTAAGCATCCAAAAGTTCGATCTTGGGAAATTGAAAATCAGACAATTCACTACGAGGGTTGTATGGTTGGCTGTTAAGAACCTGTTCGGGCGTTTTTTCTTCGGTATCGTTTTCGCTTGGCTTATCAAGGTTTTCTTTTATAGGGGTGTCATCTTTTTGAATGGGTTCTATTTCCAGTTCAAGGTCAGAAATTTGTTTATTGTTTTCAGCAGAAGACGCCGTGTTTTCTGACGTATCATCTTTTTTATTTTTGTGAGGCTCTCCTTTCTCGTCCACTTCCCATTCTATTGTTTGCACTTTTTCCTCTACCGGCTGCTCAAAAGTATCCGTGTTTTCCGTTTGGTCGCTGTCATTTTGCACAGGCATAGACGTCCTGTCAGGTTTTTCTGTTTTTCCGGTATTTTTGGAAAATTTAGCAAAATATTTTTTGGGAGAAATATTAAAAGTAAAAATGACATATACTGCCAGAATGAAAAACAGCAATAAAACTAACCCAAACACACCCATAAAGGATGCGAGCCAGTTAGACGTTTCGATACCAAAAACACCACCAAGGATATCCCATGGCTCCGTTTTGAAGAACAAACCTAAGAAGATGGAAAGCCACAAAAGCCAAAATGAGACATGAAAAACTGTTTTACGTAGAGAAAGCAGCTTAATATTAGTCATAATTCTTATCCCTAAAACAAAAAACAGTAATGTAAAAGCAAAAGCGGCTAATCCAAACCACATTTTAATAAAAACAAATGATAGCAGCGCCCCCAATCGGCCCATCCAATTAGCCAATCCTTCTGCATGATCGCCAAAAAGGATTACGCCCACAGTATTGTTTTTCAATATTGCATCGTCAACACGCCAGGTGAATAAATAGGAAATAAAAGCGATAAATAAAAAAACGGAAAATAAACTTATAAATAAACCTAATACTTTATGAAAACGCTTGTCTTTCAAAAAGCCCACCACCTTTTTTCTAAAAGATTTTCGGTACGCATTTTTGCCTTTGCTTCTTTTATTTACAACTTTTTGTGTTTTTAGTCGGTTTTTAGTAGCCATTAAATAGTAGAGGTTTAGTCGTTATCTTTTTTTGCAAATATACAAAAGATTTTATGGTCGAAATATTTTTGAATATGCCATTATCAGCATCAAATTTCTTCAGCAACTCGATGTCTAATTTTAAAATAGAAATCATCCGAGGCTGTCTCAAAACTCTTATTTTGGATTTTCACCGACATCTTTTCCCCGCCCTAAAGGGTGGATGTCGCTGAAAATCAGCACACCCTTAAGGGTTGGGGCAATGATGATTTTCAGCAAACGACAGTTTTGAGACAGCCTCGGTGTATTGGTAAAGATACATAAGTAAATGAAAAGTGTGTGTCGTTGGCACACAACATTTAATTTAGGTATTATTATACGTCACTGGTATGATAACAGCACCTCAAAATTCATAGTGAGCACAGCCGAACTAAAAGAAATGGCTGTTTCTATAAACCAAAATCATATGCTAATAAACGGCTTGTTTATAATAAAAAGGATAAGTTATCCAGCTATAGTACTGCCTATTTTCAACCCCACAGAGGGGAGATTCGGAGTTGATACAAAATTTATTTTTTAAATCAAATAAACATTCCGAGAGCTTTGCACGGTAAAATAAATTTTTTTATTTTTTTTAATTGTTAAATTAAATTATTTGTTTATATTTGCATCATGTTAAGAACAAAAAATAATAAAACGCAAATGAATTTTTCAAC
>PXBB01000128.1 GCA_003565735.1 Bacteroidales bacterium | reverse complement strand
CAGGTAAAGGGAAAAACAGACAAGGTAAAAGAATTTGCCTTGGCTGCACTAGTGTCAACAAATGCGTGGGCTTTATTTAAGAGTTTGCCCTTAAATCATATTTAATTTAGAATAAAGCCTTCTTTATTTGTTTTGTTTTTAGCTATTTCCGCCCAATTATAGTAACTCATGTCAAATCTTTTTTGTTAGTATTTTGTTTTAGTATGGTTTTTTTTACATTGGCTATAACTAATAGCGTTTTATTAAACGTTTCCGTACAAAAATATTAATTAATCGCATAAGTATTGCGATTTTTTGATAAAGATTATAGGTATCACGGAAATGTTTAATAAAACCGAGTTGGACTGTGCCGGTTACTTTGGGCATTCTATTTTTGACTTTTTCTCAGGCTAAGATAAAATGCATTTTTTTACTATGTTCTTTTTGCCTGATAAAGAGCTTGTTGGCTAATTGGCGTAATATGGACGATGCAGGGGGAAAAGCGCTTCGCCGGCAGTTTTGTGCCATTCTGAGGGGTGGGACTTTTTAGTCAGACACAAATTACTACATAAAATGGATATCAGGTTCATAAAACAAGAAATCTTCAAATGCCGGCTTAATAATCACATTTATACATCTTTTTTGTTTACTTTTGTGAATAATTCAGGTTTAAGGATAATGTTAAATATTCTGAGATGGTATTAAATATTCGATTTTTTTTAATTTTCACCACTTTTTTCATAGGTGTTTTACTACATGCCCAAAGCTGGTGCGATTCGAGTCGCTCTGCTATAAAAGAAAGGGCATACGATATTATTGCGGTACTTTCGCATGATTCGCTTAAGGGCCGTGAGGCCGGCACTTATCAGGACAGTGTTGCTGCGGCTTTTATTGCAGATATATTTCGGGAGACAGGTTTATATACTGTACTTGAGAACCATACTTATAAGCAGCCTTTTAAATTTATTAACGGTATAAAAGTTACCAAAAACAATTCATTTAGCCTTAATGATATAAAGCTTGATTACGAAACTGATTTTTGGCCTTTGAACATGTCTGCCAATAAAAAAACAGAAGGGCCTTTAATTCATGTGGGCTATGGTATTGAAGTTCCTCAGCACAACTACAACGATTATGCCGACCTTTCTCATTCAGAATCAGCTGTCTTTGTAATAAAAACGGGAATGCCTGATGTTTTAAAAGATAAAGATTTGCCGCCTTATTATTCCGATTTAGATTTTAAGATATCAACAGCGATAGGCCATGGCGCAAGCGGCATCATTTTTATTAAATCCGAAGATGGTGACGACGAAGTCCCCGAACTTTTCAACTGGCATTATCGGCAGGCTGTAGATGTGCCTGTTATTTATGCAGATGGCAGGGCTGCCGAAATGATAAAAAGCAAGACTTCGTGGCATGCAAAAATAGCAGTAGAACTTGAAACTGAGGTGAGAACATCGTACAATGTTATAGGCTATCTGGATAACGATGCCACAAGTACGATAGTCATTGGCGGGCATTACGATCACTTGGGAACAGGGAGTCCTATTTCCCGTCACAGAGGGGCGCCCGCAATACACCCGGGTGCAGACGACAATGCCAGCGGTGTTGCTGCCACCATTGAACTGGCACGGCTATTGGTTTGTCAGGGATACATGAAGCATAATGTATTGTTTATTGCTTTTGGTGCTGAAGAAAAAGGGCTTTTGGGCTCCCATTATTTTGTTAACAGCGAGGCTTACGATTTGACAAAAATCAACTTTATGCTTAATATGGACATGGTAGGACGCCTGGATAATGACACAAGAAAGTTGCATATAATTGGTACGGGAAGCTCTCCCGTATGGGACTCTATTATTGACATAACCCCTGCTGATCATTTTCATGTCAATAAGTCGGCTTCCGCTTCAGGGGGCTCCGACCATATTAACTTTTACCTTAAAGATTTACCTGTTTTGTTTTTTTTCACAGGAATTCACGAAGATTATCATAAACCGGCTGATGTGATTGATAAAATAAACTTTGATGGTTTCTATTATATCATTAAATATGTAAACACATTCATCAGTAATGTTGACACACTCATACTGCCCTTTTCTCAGGCACCTTTAGATCAAGCCAGAGGGCAAAGGCGTTCGGCCACTGTAGCCTTGGGCATTATGCCCGACCATGCTTATAGCGGCAAAGGCCTTAAAGTTGCTGATGTCGTAAGCGACGGACCTGCTGAAAATGCCGGCATCATGAGAAATGATATCATTGTAAAAATGGACACCCATAAAGTCAGAGACATTTATGAGTACATGCATGCCCTTAATAAACTGGAGCAAGGACAAAAAATAAAAGTAATCATTATGCGCAACGACCAACAGCTATCAATTGATGTGCTTTTATAAATCAAGGTGCTTGTTTTCTTCAAAAAACAATAAATAAAGGGGCGTATAGCAAATGTTAAAAAAAAGTTAATGAAAACAGCCCCTCCGATTGAGCATTTATAAACAAAAGTTTTTACCTTTGCGTGCGTTATTGAAACTAATTATGTTTAGTAAAAAGGCTAAAGCAGTCAGATTGAAAAAAGATATTATTTACTTATTTTAATATTAGAAATGAAAGACAAACAAAAAGGATATTTGGTCTTAATTGGTGGAGCTGAAGACAGGAAGGGAGAAAAAGTTGTTTTAAAACGAACAGTAAATATCAATAATGCTCAAAATATTGCAGTTATACCTTCAGCGACCAATTATCCCAAAGAGTGCGGGGAAGATTACTATTACGCATTTAGAGACTTAGGCGTTTCCACGGTTAACATCCTTGACATACGCCAAAAGGATGAAGCAGACCGTGCTGATTATCTGGAAATGGTAGCGCAAGCGGATTTAATATTTTTTACCGGCGGCGATCAGGTCAAACTGGTTCGAACACTTAACCAAACGCGCATCATTGAATTAATACGAAACCGCTTTCACGCCGGCGTAACCATAGCCGGAACCAGTGCAGGAGCTGCTGCTGCAAGCAACCCTCTTATTTATGATGGTGATACACAGGGACTTATCAAAGGCGCAGTTAATGACGGTGAAGGCTTTGGCTTCATAAAAAATATTACCATAGATACACATTTTGTAGCTCGTGGCCGCATTGGCCGACTAACACAGTTTCTTATTTCCCAAAATGTAAACAAAGGTATTGGAATTGGCGAAAATACCGCTATTATTATTGCTCCCGATAATACTTTCGAGATTGTCGGTACAGGGATAGTTTCAGTAGTAGATATTACAGACGTTAATTACACTAACTTTGAACATATAGAGGAAAACGAAAGGCTTTCTGTTAATGGTATCAAAGCAGGATTTTTGCAAAATGGCTGCTTCTTTGATATCAATAAATGGGAGGTGATCTGTCAGGACAAAAATAATAACCCTTGTGCTTGTGTTGAAAAACATCAAGACATATATTAAACCTCATCTACTATGCTTAAAATTGGTGTATTAGGCGCCGGCCATCTTGGAAAAATTCACCTTAAATGTATCAAACTAATCCCCGAGTATCAACTGATCGGTTTTTATGATGCCGATAAAGAAAATGCAGCTCAGGTAGCTCAAACTTATGGTGTTAAAAGTTTTAACTCTATTGACGAAATAGTGGAAAAAGCAGACGTTGTTGATATTGTAACACCAACGGTGAGCCACTACCAATGCGCAGCTAAGGCGCTTAAAAAGTCGAAACATGTGTTTATTGAAAAACCTTTAACGACAACCATAGAAGAGGCCGCCGACCTTATCAAAATTGCTGAAGAAGCTCATGTAAAAGTGCAGGTAGGTCATGTAGAACGATTCAATCCTGCATTTATAGCTGCTATGCCTTTTTTTAATGCACCTATGTTTATCGAGAATCATCGTTTAGCACAGTTTAACCCCCGTGGCACCGATGTGCCTGTTATCCTCGACCTTATGATTCATGATATTGACATCATATTGAGTGTTGTTAAGTCGGATATTAAAAAGGTTCATGCCAGCGGCGTATCCGTTATCAGCGACACGCCGGATATTGCCAATGCAAGAATTGAATTTGAAAACGGCTGTGTAGCCAACCTTACGGCCAGTCGTATTTCCCTTAAAAACATGCGCAAATCTCGCTTCTTTCAAAAAGATGCTTATATTGCCATCGACTTTCTGAAAAAAGATGTTGAAATTGTCAAAATGGAAGATGCTCAAAATAACGAAAACCCTTTTGCCATTACAATAGACCCCGGAAATGACAAACCAGCCAAGCAGTTGTTTTTCGAAAAACCCAAAATAAAAGATACCAACGCCATTGAAATGGAATTAAAATCTTTTTATAACGCCATCATGAGAAATGAAGAACCTCCAGTAAGCATTCACGATGGCTATAAGTCTTTAGAATTGGCTCACCACATTATCCAAAAAATTAACAAGAATAAAATATAATTCCCGGCAACAACTAATAAAACATAATAAAATTAATACAGCAGCGTTTTTCGATTAATCAACGGCAAACTTTTAAAGAAAAAATCATTTGTTTGTAAAATCAAACGCCTATTGTTATGCCATTAAAAATAAATATACTATTCAAAAGCCTAACGAACTCTAAAATTTTCAAAACAATAGCTTATTGTTTTCTTCTGCTTTTTTTATTATTTATTCCTTTTTCGTGCGAAGATGATATTGACCTTACGCCCACATACATAGAAATAAAGGAATTTACCTTGAAAACCCAGTCCGATGAGGGTACCGAATCGCACAGCATCACTGACGCATGGATTTATATCAATGACAATGCACAAGGTGTTTACGAATTGCCTGCTAAGTTTCCTCTATTAGCCGAAGGCAGTCATAAATTGACACTTAGAGCCGGCATTAAGTCCAATGGCATCAGCGCTACACGTATTTACTATCCTTTTTTCGCGCCACTGCAATACAACTATGAGTTTGTACGTGACAGCGTGTATGTTATCAAGCCTACGGTGACTTACCATCCTAATGTTGTTTTTAAATGGCTTGAAGATTTTGAAGATGGCGGCATCAGCCTTGAACGATCGTCCAAAAGTGAAGCTGACATTATAAAGACCAGTGCACCTGATAAAGTATATGAAGGCAATTATGCAGCCAAAGCTGTTTTAGACTCTAACAAAACTTTTTTCGAATGCCAAACCATTGATGCTTATCAACTGCCAAAAGCAGGGGCGCCTGTTTTCTTAGAACTTAACTATAAAAATAATGCTGAAGTGCATGTCGGTATTTATGCTTATACACCGGGGCAAGTAGTGCAACGCTCGGTATTGGTTCTTAACCCCACAGAACAATGGCGCAAGATTTATGTGAACCTGACCAATGCCGTAAGCGAAAATATTAATGCTACTGAATACCGCATATTTTTTGGCATGATACGCGACGAAGATGACAGCGAAATTAGAAAAGCTTTTTTTGACAATATCAAGTTACTGCACTTTTAACAGAACAAATGAACAAAAGATTACAAGTCATAAAATATATTACCGCCGATCTTTTCGCTGCAATTCTTGCATGGGGTCTGTTTTTCACCTACCGTAAAATATACGTTGACCCCAATGTTATCAAATATACCGAACAAATTTTATTGGACAACAACCTGTATCTGGGCTTGGTGATAATTCCTCTGTTTTGGCTCACACTTTACATGCTTACCGGCACCTACAATCATATTTACAGAAAATCCAGATTGAAGGAAATGGGTCAAACCTTTATCATAACGCTCGTTGGGGTAGTGCTTATTTTTTTCACCATCCTTCTCGACGATGAAAAAGATACCATTGCTTACTACTACAAATCTTTTTTTGTTCTTTTCTTTTTACACTTTTTATTTACTTTCCTTTTTCGATTTATTTTATCATCTATTACCGCACATAAAATTCATAAAAGGATTATAGGTTTTAAAACCATTATTGTTGGGAGCGACAACAATGCCTTACAGATATATAACGAAATTGAAAATCTTGAAAAATCTTACGGCAACAAGTTTGTCGGTTTTGTTTACGTGAAAAACAATAAGCAGCACCAATTATCGGAACATTTGCCCAACCTGGGACATTACAAAAACTTGCCTGAAATTATTCAAAAACATAATATTGACGAGGTTATTCTTGCCCTGGAAGACAATGAGTATAAATCCTTGTCGCGCATCATTGCCGAGTTAAATCATACTGAGGTGGTCATAAAAAGCATTCCTGATATGCACGGAATTTTACTTGGTCAGGTTAAAATGTCTGCCATTTTTGATGCGCCACTTATTACCATTTCCAAAGAGCTGATGCCGCCCTGGCAAAGATTCTTTAAAAGGTTTTTCGATATTACAGTCTCCTTGCTCTGTCTTATTTTGCTTTTGCCTGTTTACTTTGCCACAGCCTTAATAATAAAACTATCTTCTAAAGGGCCTGTTTTTTATTCTCATGAAAGAATAGGTCAGTTTGGAAATCCTTTTACCATGTACAAATTCAGATCAATGTACGTGGGTGCAGAAAAAAATGGACCTGCCCTATCAAGTAAGAATGACCCCCGCATAACGCCTTTTGGTCGCTTTATGCGAAAAGTACGATTAGATGAAATCCCCCAATTCTATAACGTGCTTAAAGGAGATATGTCCTTGGTAGGACCCAGACCTGAAAGACAATTTTTTATAGACCAAATAGTGAAACAAGCACCCCATTATAAATTGCTGCTTAAGGTTAAGCCGGGAATCACCTCTTGGGGTCAGGTCAAGTTTGGTTATGCCGAAAACGTGTCGCAAATGATTGAGCGCTTAAAATATGACATTTTGTATATTGAGAATATGTCCCTGGCTGTCGATTTCAAAATTTTGATATACACCGTTTTAATAATTATTCAGGGAAGGGGCAAGTAAAGCTTTGCAGAGCTCACACCAACAATAAGAGGCTATCAATAAGCATAAGGCCGCCACATTTTTCAAAAATCATGGTTAATTTAACTCAAGTGCATATCCTGTAAAAAATTCATTACTTTTACAGCTTCAAAATTCACAGAAAGTGAAAATATATCTGATAAACGCAGCTTCAGCAAGTGATCCCTTAGGGCATAAAGAACCTTTTATGCCGCTGGCTTTCCCCATTTTGGCCGCTTGTGCTCCGGCCCACACTTATGTGATTAAAGACTTATTAAACACAGATATTAACACCATAGACTTTAAAACCCCTTACGATTTAGTAGGTATCAGCTTCCGGGTATCAGCAACCGAAACTGCATTTAAGCTTGCCGACGCATTCAAAAAGCTTAACCGTACGGTAGTCTTGGGAGGCCCGCAAGCTTCAGCAATCCCCCTCAAAGCCAAATCTCATGCCAACGCTGTGGTAATAGGAGAAGCTGAAGAGTTGTGGCCACAACTACTTGAAGATTATGAAAATAATAAACTTAAAGATTTTTATATAGCATCGCCTGCTAAAAAGTATAAGTTCACTGATTATGAAGTGTTTTTTCAACAAAAACCCATAGATCTGTCTGCCGTGCCCACCCCAATGAGGCATCTGATAAAAAAGAAATACACATTCGATGTAACATATGCTGCCAGAGGCTGCCCGGTTGGTTGTAGTTTTTGCGCCGTACCCTCGCTTTTTGGTTCCAAAATGCGTTACAGAAAAATTTCTGATGTTGTACATGAGGTGAAGTATTTCAAAAAGCGATACAGCCTGTTAGATGATAACATTTTTGGGCGGAACGATTCCTATGAATATTATAGGGATTTATATACTGGGCTTTTAAAGTTGAAAAAAAAACGCTACTGGACGGGACAGGCCAATCTTAATGCAGCTGCACACCCATTAGGCCAACAGGTTATTGCGCTGGCTGCTCAAACAGGCCTTACATATGCTGCTATAGGCTTTGAAACCTTGAATAAGGATGACATAAAAACGCTTGCCATAACTCCTAAAATGGGCTTAAAAAATAAAAATAACCATTTGAAAGAAATCAGTGATAACATACGCTACATACAGGACCAGGGGGTAGCTATTTCAGCATGGTTTACCATAGGCCTTAAAAATGATACGGAAAATTCGGTAAAAGAGAGTATCAAATACTGCCTGCACCATCATATTTTCCCTGTTATTACGCCTATACAAGCTCTTGAAGGCACGCCACTTTATGACACCTTAAAAAGAAATGGAAAGATGCGTAGCTCCGAAAATCATGTGTCTAATGTGAACCTGTCATCGCTTCGGGATGCGGATTATATAAAACTGATGAAACTGAGCCTCGAGGATGGCTATAACACAAAACGCATCATCAAAAACACCCTGTTTTTCTTTAGAAAAAACCTCGCCCTACGCAAAGGCTTTTCTAATGCTATTTACAAAAGCATTTTCGTCTATATTACGCAAAAAAAACTTAAGAAAATTATCAAACACGAAATCCAAAGGTTTAAATTGAGGATAAATGAAAGTATTTAATTTTGATTTTCAGGTTCGTGGTTACGAGCTGGACTCTTTCGGACATGTCAATAATGCAGTATATGTCAACTATTACGAACAGGCACGCTGGGTCATTATGGAGCATCTGGGCCTTTTGTCTTATTTTAAAGAAAGCGGGCACTTTTTAGTTGTGGTTAAAGCTCAGCTAAAATATATTGATGAATTACATTTGCTTGAAAAAGGCATTGTAAAAACCGTTTTTTATACCGAAGGTTTTTTTGTAATATTTAAACAGGAAATTATTAACAAGGCAGGCAAAAAAGTGAACACAGCCACTTTTAAATGTCTGTTTGTAAATAAAAAAAGAGAGGCTCTTGACATTCCTGATATACTGAAAAATAAAAATTATGACAATCATAGACAAGATAGATAAAATTGCTGTAGTAAGTCTCAAAAATCCACCCGGCAACTGCTTGACTGCGCCGGATTTTATGGATAAAAAAACATTGGAGGCTTTTCTGACTCAAAATAAAATTAAAGCATTAATTATTAAAGGGGCCGGCAAACACTTCTCTGCCGGTGCCGAAGTATCGGCTATTTATAAGCAGGTAGCTGCCCAAACGCTGGCTTCGAAAATAACAAAAGGCAAGGAATTGCTTAAAAGTATTTATGATTTAAATATTCCTGTAATTGCAGCCATTGAAGGTGTTTGTTTTGGAGGCGGGCTTGAAATTGCTTTGTCAGCTCACATAAGAATAGTATCTCAAAAAGCTTTGTTGGCATTTCCCGAAAGCATACATCAACTTATGCCCGGCTTAGGCGGCACATGCAAGCTGAAAAACTTCGTGACACTGGGTAAAAGTATAGAAATATTGTTACAAGGCAACACCCTTAACGCTGAAAAAGCTTTAGAATTAGGTTTAGCAGACTATATCTGTAATCCCGGTAAATCTTATGAGACTGCTGTGGCGTTGGCTGAAAATCTCACAAAAGGCAATTCAATGATGCTTATCAATAATGTTATGAAAGCCCTTAAAAACGCCTATGAAATGCCCTTGCATAAAGCCCTGGAAAAGGAAACCCTTTTATTTTGCGAACTGGCCTCCGTTCAGGCTATGAAAAAAAACAACAAAGAATAACATGAGTGGCAATAAAACAGCTGTGGCTTTTAATGAGCAAAATGACGTGGCATGGCTTAAACTTGTTAACCCGCCGGCTAACATAATGACATCAACGTTCTTTGATGAGCTTTCTGCAATAGTTCAACATAACATACGCGGCGAAAAATTTAAAGGGCTTGTCATCAGCAGTGAAGGGCGCCATTTTTCGAGCGGTGCCGATATAGACGGACTCCTAAACCTCAGTAAAACTTATAAAAAACACGGCTCTTTACCCCCATTTCTCGAAAAAAACAAGGAGACTTTTCGTGTCTTATATGCACTTAAAAAGCCTGTTGTTTCTATTGTTAAAGGTATTTGTTTTGGCAGTGGTTTTGAACTTGCTTTAGCTGCAAAACACATTATTGCAGCTCCTAACTGCAAGTTGTCTTTCCCCGAGGCTTCTTTTGGCCTTATGCCCGGATTGGGAGGCATAAGCAGATTGCTACTAAGAACAGGCTTCGCATTAACAGCTGAACTTGTGCTTTCTCAAAAAACATTGTTTGCCGACGACGCCCTTAGCATGGGCATCGTAGATCAGATTGTAGAAGCGAATATGCTTGAAAATAGCGCCATTAAGCATATCACTAAATTGCATCAGTTCACCAATAACAGTTACTAAAACATTTCCCAAGTGGTTGCAGGGGGCTTTAGTGCGGGGTAATATGTGGGGGGAGTGGGGCATTTTTTATCTACTCTCTCTTATATCTTTTATCCCAACGCTCTATTTTTTTATGCAGTTTATAAAGTTCTTTCAAATGTTGAGAACTAACAAATGAATCATGGTCAGTAATGCAGTTAATTTTATCATGTTCTAAAAATATAACTGTATCTTTT
>PXBB01000108.1 GCA_003565735.1 Bacteroidales bacterium | reverse complement strand
TTTGTGTGTGCCCTACATGAGCAGTGCACACTTGTCGGTAGTTATTGAAAAATTTCAAAAATACAAATTAATTTGATATAACCAAACGACAAGTGTATTTTTCCAGAGGGTGAAAGTCCCTTACGTGCGGGGGTAACGTCCCGAAATGTTAGCAAGTCGTCCCGAATGCGTTCGGGATGGTTTAGCGTGAGGTATGCACTGAAGGAAGCGAGACTGCAAAATCTGGTACTGACGAACAGAAACGGCATAAGAGGCATATAAACTTGGGATAAGCAAGCACATCATTGTAACGTCCTAAAAGTACACGAGGGTTTATGTGTAGATGCCGCAGGGATTGGATGAAGGAAAAAGCTCTTACTGGGGGAGGTCTTGGAATAGACTCGGTTTCTATGTGCCAAGAAGTCAGCAGAGGTCATAGTAGTTATCGGAACACGAGCCACAATAGATATGTGGAGGTCTCACAGAGGTAATGAAGGACTGAACGGCAAGTTGCCAAAAATTCGATAAGGAGGTCTAAACTTCGAGTTTACTAGCCTTATCATAAAATATGGCAAAGGTAGAACTGGTGCAAAGAGCGGTTGTACTGATACTTGTCGAACCGCCGTGTACGTGACCCGTACGCACGGTGGTGTGAGAGGTTCTCCCCATCAGCTTAGCTGGTGGGGCAGCCTACTCGATTTTACCAGTCGGTAGCAGCAGATGGCCTGAAGTAAAAGCACTCTAAAAAGGAAACAAAAAATGCTTTCAAAGGTTTTGTCGTTTTTAGATTAAGAATCAAACCTATACACTTTTTTGTTTACTTTTGTGAATAATACAAGCTAGGTTTTGATACACGTTAAGAAAAAAAAAACTGAGATATTATCAGTATAGATTACTTAATTTCATAATGCTGGTTTAATGCATAATACGGGTTTCATTATTTGAAAATGAATACCCTATATTCAGGCCAAGCATATAATGACTATGATCGCCTCTGTTACCAATATAGGCTATTTCCATTACAGGCCCTAAAGAAAACCGCCCTAAGCAGTAGGGTCTTTCTAATCCCAGAACAGCACTAAACATTAGTTTCTCGCCATGCATAACAAGACCGGGCCCAATGTTAAGTGAAAAGTTTTCAAAGATATCAAAGCCAAAGCCTGTTGCAAAACTGATATGACGTTCATGTGTAAAAACATTTTCTACAGCGAACCAATAAAAATAAGCAGTTTGACCTATTGAAAAATGGTATTCATATTCCAACTGCAAACCGGGTGCTATTTTCTCGTCATCTGAAAGATATACGCCACCAATACTGATGCCCATCCCATGTGGATTTTCTGCCTGAGCATTCATATGCTGCTTAAATAAAAGAAAGAGCAATAGTAAAAAGAAATACCTTAAATTCATAGCTGGGATTTGTTTAACCATTACAATATTGGATACTATAGAATCGCAATAGTTTAATGGTTGCTAAAATTTTATAAAGATATATTAATCTGGTTGTTAGTTTTAATTTTTTGCAGTTCTAACTGCTCTGAAACCGAATAGTTCATTTCTTAAACTGGTTTCGAAGCTGGCATTGTCTCTTGCGGAAATTCTCATATTATGAATAGTACCTCTCCAGTGTCCACCTCTAAAGCCACTTCCAATAGCATTTTCTCCCGGCCATCCACTTATGTTAGCGTGTCCTTGAGTATTTAACATGCCCTGCCCATGAAGTGCAGTAAAATTTCTTCCTGCTGATGAACCGAGAGAAACAACACGTTCCCAAAGGCCTCCTGACATATCCATAACACCATAATATGAAGCGCCGGCAGCAACTCTGCTGGACGAGGATGTGGCAAAAATTCCCACCCGTAATGGCCCCTGAACGCCGGAAGCGTTATTATAAGATGCATTGGCCTGGCTATTGGTTGTTTCTGTTTCTGTGCCAGAATTATTAATAACTGTCGCATTGGATATAGAAGTTGACCCCCAGGCAAATTCGCCTGCAACAGGAGCTAGTGGCCCTCTGCAAATTTTTTCGTACTCTGTCTCGGTCATTGGCCTAAGACCTGCCCAGGCAGTATAAGCAACACCATCCCCCCAACTCAAAAAATTGCATGCGATATGCATGCCGTCGTCCACTTCATTCATGATCCCATTGTTATTGAGGTCATTATAGAATGTAAGCGGTAAATCTGCAGGTATTTGTGCATCACAACGGATACCATTTCGATAATGAGGAGCAGGTGTTGCGCTCATTACAAAAACATCAGAAACCTGTGTGATAGACGGAGCAATATCAGTTGCCGTACGTTCTTGCTGCTGCAAACGCGTTAAAGTATTCAAAAAGGCAACATATTGTCCTTGAGTAATGCCGTATTTCATACTGTAAAAAGCTGAATAACCTACCGGATATTGGGTATTTAATATCCCTGAGGGATTATCCCATGCACCTGAAGCCCATAGTCCTTCTGACGTTACGTTTAGGTTAATAACTGTATCGTTAACCAAAAAAGGCTGACTGGCATCATTTCCTTTGTGGAAGTATGAAAAAGATGAACCATCCCCCAGATAAAAAGCACCTTGTGGAATGAATACCATTTCTATGGCAAACACTCGTATTTCTAAGGTATCATAATAAACGACATTGTTTTCTCCATAATTCCACCTGAGGCGAACATTTTGCCAGTTGATGCTTCCGCTGTCCTCATTTTTGCGGTATAAGAAAACTCCCAAAGATCTATCAATACCTGATACCTTGTTAATACCTGGCGCCACCTCAGCCTCATTACCATTATCATTGGAAACATAATGAACACTGGCGTCTTTTCCCAGGTAAGCATGTTGCCATAAACCGGAACTGTCTTTATACTTAACAAATATCCATGCAGCATCCCAATTTAATGAGTTACGCCAGGAGTTTTCCCAAGAAATATCAAAATCAATATAAACATGTTCATTCAAAACTGAAGGATTCACCAGAGTAGGTGTGCCAACAGCCATATTATTGGCTTTTGCTGTTAATGAATACAGTATGGTTAATGCGAAAAAATAAATTATTTTCATGAGCTTTATATCTTAGAATATAGTCCGATATGCATTAAACAAACACGCACTAATAAAGGATTTGATGAAAATATATAATATCAAAAAAGTAAGTATGAGGAAATAAAAACTTAGAGCAATTGTATTAAACAATTTATTTAAGTTTTACTATTTATTGTTTTGATATTCAGTTATTTTTTTGTTCTAACAAGAACTTCGTCTATCATGCCATAAGCTTTAGCTTCCTCGGCAATCATCCAGAAATCTCTATCAGCATCTTTCCAAATTTTTTCATAAGGCTGCTTGGCATGATTGGCAATGATTTCATAAAGTTCTTTTTTTAATTTTTGAATTTCTTTAGCTGTAATTTCAATATCTGATGCTTGCCCTTCAACACCGGCTAATGGTTGGTGAATCATTACACGAGAATGTTTTAGAGCTGTTCTTTTGCCTTCAGATCCTGCACATAGTAAAACAGCTGCCATAGAAGCCGCCATACCGGTACAAATGGTGGCCACGTCTGGTGCTAAATATTGCATGGTATCGTAAATTCCTAATCCAGCATGCACCGATCCTCCCGGTGAATTGATATATATTTGAATATCTTTTTTGGCATCTACAGACTCCAGGAACAATAGCTGAGCCTGTATAATGTTTGCCACAAAATCATAAATAGGCATGCCCAAAAATATTATACGATCCATCATCAAACGCGAAAAAACGTCCATCTGAGTGATATTTAATTTTCGCTCTTCAATAATTGAAGGAGTCAAGTAATTATCTATTACAGATGTGAAACGGTGCATGTTTAAACTACTTATGCCGGCATGCTTTTGGGCATATTCATTAAACTCATTATTGTACTCATTAAATGTTGACATACTTTTGATTTTTTTATTAGTCTTTTATTTTTTAAGAGAAAGCAAATTTATAAAAATAATTCGTGTTATTGTAAAATGAAATATAACTTAGTTTTTTCGCACCAAAGTGTGTTTTTTAAAGAAAGGGAATTGTCTCAATTCTAAACTTGGCAAAAATACTTAAACCTGTATTATGTACTTGAAAATGAGCTGTTTTATTCTATTCACCCAGATACATTCTGTATAGCTTGGCTTTTTTACCGTATATTCTTTCACTAGAAATAAATACTTCGTTATTACCAAAATAACAAACAGCTTCAGCTTGTCCTACTTCACTAAAAGGGCCTAAGTTAACATAGGTTGAATGACCTCCAAAAAAATCGCTATTTTCAAAATCGCTAAAAATCCACAAGAAAACATCGGCGTTTTTATTATAGCCGATAAGTATTAGGGTAGTGCCATCTTTGCTGATATCTGCTCCGGTAATCAGGCCATTAGAATTGAAACTCCCTATCAATTTAGCGGTATGGTGCCCAATTGTATTTGGTATAACGTAAAGGTTTGTTTTTAAATCCAACCTGTTTTTCGTAAAAAGATATAAGCTATCATTGAAAAAAATCACAGCTTCGCAGTCAAAGTTGTGGTTTTTATTTTTCGGCTGTTTTGTCTTATCTTCATAAACATAAGTTATTTGAGATACTGGAACATTAATGGTGTCAGCAAAAAAAACAAGTTCGCTTTTATTGATTCGGTAAATACACAGTTCATCGCGTTGGCCAAGATTATCTCCAACATCAGCCACAAAAATATGTGCATCACTTTCGGCCATATCCTCATAGTCGATACTTTCAGCGCCGGGTAATAAAATCGTATATTTAATGCCTCCTGTTGTCGTATCTATAACATATATCTCATTGGGCCAGCCACTGTCATTGTGCGTGAATATTTTATTGTCGTAGTATAAGAGACCTGATGTTTCCCGTAAAGAATTATCAAGGGTTGTAATTAGTTGAAGCGACGGATGAATATTAGATACAGGTTTATCAGGTGGCTTGGGTTGGTCATTGTTTTCTTTGTCATTTTTATTACATGCGGAAGAGAAAAGGGAAAATACAAAGACGGCTTTTATCAAAAAAAAAATTCTTATCATTTTAATATAAAAAAATGAATTTGCAAACATACTTTATTATGGCGACACAATCAACTTTTTAGTAAATTGATGACGGTCTGTTTTAATAACGAAATAATACATGCCGGCACTTAAGTCCTCGAGGCTAATACGGAAAGAATGGCTGCCCTTTTCCAGTTTAAGGTTGTTGATGGGTTTACTAAGCAGCGCTCCTAATGTATTGTATATTTCAACATTCACAACTTCATGGTGTTGAAGTTGCAGCAGCAGATTAGTATAACCATAAAGAGAAGGATTGGGGTATATTTTTCCGGAAGCTGTTTTGTTCTTTTGTTCATCTATAGAAGTTGTAAGAACTGTGATATAGCTCGACTGGTGAGTATAATCAGAACCCATATTATTGCTCACTGTTAAAGAAACATAAAAAGTGCCGGCTATGTTATATCTTACACTGGGCGATTGCTGCGTAGATGTTGAAGGCACACCCCCCTGAAATGACCAGCTCCAGGAATCGGGAAAGTTAACACTCTGATCGTAAAAATTCACCGTGTCGCCTTCTGCTATAACTGTATTATCAGCAGAAAAAGCTGCTGATGGGGGAGCGTTGAAAGTAGTAACTGTTGTTTGTATGGTATCTGCAGAACAATTGTTCGACACTATAAAAATAACATCATAATTGCCAATGCCGCTATATACATGTGTGGGGTTTTCATCAGTTGAAGAGTGACCGTCTCCAAAAGACCAATAAAAGCTGTCACCATTAACAGAAAGGTTGGTAAAATCAACAACTACACCATTAACATCATAGGAGAAATTGGCGGCGGCATCATAAATAATATCGGCTTTAACAGCTTGAACCGGACTTAAACAATCCTCCTCCTTAACTTCCCAATCGTAAAAATAGTAGTAATTACCATTTGAATTATAGGGTGGGAGAGAGGCTGTAGTTTCTGTTATAGAAAAAATACCAGTTACGGTATATGGAAAAGTTGCTGCGTTGTTATTATTTCGATACAAATTGGGGCTGCCATCGCCTTGCAATTTTAAATTAGTTCCAATGGGAATATCAAAATTTAATGTGATACGGCTTTCGCCGGCTGGGATATTAAGAGCAATTGTCTGCAAAACATTATCATTAGAGTCTCGCAAAGAAATACTTCTGGTGCCGGCAGAAGCTGCATAAACTTTCACAGACTTGAGTTTGAAAGGTACATATGCGTCAAATAACAAGCCATGCTGATGTTGAGCATTTCCAAAATAACCTCCTGAACCAGCATTGTCCGGCTTGCCTCCATACTGAGTTGCATGCAGTACTTCATCACGTACATAGTAGTAAGTAGAACTGTTCAAAAACGGGGTAACAAAGGTGTCTCCTGTATGCACATGCTGGGTTAAAGTCGCATCATCATACCAATTAATTGTTCCTTGCCCTGAAGCTGTTAAAGATACATAGCCCGGCCCACAACTATAAGCAGGAGCAGTTTGTGGCATATCCAATCCTACTGTAACAAATGCTGTTTGGGTTTTAACATCTTGCCCGCATACACCGGCATCAGCTATTAAGCTTACAGTATAAAAGCCTAAACTGTCGTATGTATGGTTGGGATTTACCTCAGTGCTTGTATGACCGTCACCAAAATCCCATAAGTAAGAACTGCTGTTTTGACTTAAATTGCTAAAACTAACAGAGGCAGGAGTGTTGCAAAATACCGTTAAATCGGCAGAAAAGCCTGATACCACAGGTAATTTTTCGACAATAAAGCTTAAAGTTTTATTATCATTAGTGGGGTTTTGGTCAGAAACACCATTTGGCTGAGAGGTAAAAACTTCATAAGTATGAGCGCCTTCCTGCAGCATAAATGATGGTAGAACAATGGTATCTGTTTCTAGACTTAAAAGACTACCGGTCCAGGCATACTGTTGTACAGGATCATTATTTAAGCGATAGTTGATAGTGACGTTGTTAAGCGTATTAACCCCATAGTTACGTAAGATAACTTTTGGGCTTACATTAATACTGTCGCATTTGTAATGATTTTCCGGATTAATGATTGAAAAAATACTGGCATCGTAATCGTACATAAAATCAATCACCTCCACTTTCCCAATATAAGGGATATGATTAAAAGCTGTAACAGCAACAGTAATGGAGTCTGTATTTATTAATTGATTAAACTGGATTTGAGCAGTGCCATTGACAATGCTGCCGGTGCCTATAAGTTCTCCATTAATACTTAATGCTACATAGGCTCCATTAACATTAGAGTTAACAATCATGTTTGTTTCCTGAATGAGGATTGTTGTGGGATGCGTTGCATTTAATGCTACTGGCTCATCGGTACGAACCACTACGGATGGGTCCCCAAAAAGTGTCCAGGTGTCTGTGGTTTCAAAACCAACAGGTCCATTCAAATCGTTCATCAGATACATGCCATTAAATGAGATGCCACCAAAAGTACGCTTTATTTTATTCGGATAGGATTCAATAAGAATGTCATTAAACTCATCCTGAGCATCCATTGGGGGGAGCCAGGCCTGGTTTATGGTTGACATTAATGTAGCCAGGGCGCCGGACGGTTTACTATTATGTGTAGCACGCAGCCAGACCTCAGCAAAACATGTTTGGTTTACAAAGTTGCCATTAACACATGCAACAGACCATATAAAAGGCCAGCTGTCTGTATTGGTCAATGCATTGACGTGTGTTGAGTTATATCCGGCAACACTCCAGCCTGTTGTAGAGCCATGGTTGCAATAATTAATCAAGCTGACGCCTGCATTAATCCGTGCAGATATTTGCGATGTATTGGTGTTGGGAACACCTGTGCAGTTATAATCGTAATCTTGATGAACAGTAACATAATCATAAGTGAGTAGCTTGTTTCTTATGATATCCATATGCTGACAATCAGATTCACCATTATGACCAATGCCGGCGCCCTCATTACGTGCAACTCCCATAGCAACATTATACCATCCGCTTGCCAGATTGCTTACACTTTCATATGCAATGGTTCTCTCTACTTGTGTTTCAACATGGGTAACACTCTGAGCAGAAAAACGTCCAATAAGCACATCCGGGTAGTTATCGTTGCCGGCAAGATAAGAGTATGCATTGTCTGAGGGGCCTGTTATTCCGGGCGTAGAGTTGGGAAATGGTGCTATGTGCATATCATCTCCTACTAACAGAATAAATGCCAAATCTGTTGTGTCATAGTAAGCCTGTATGTATGCCTTAACCTGATTATGATTGGTGCCCCCGATTGTAGAAACATCAACCATTCTGGTGGGAATACCTATGGTATTTTTCCACTCCATAAAGGGTTCCATCGCATTCATGTAGTGTGTATGGCTAATAACAAGCATGCGTCCATATTCCTTAACAGGTTCTGCTTGACTTTTCTCTATGTGATTATAATTTATAAAGTGTCTCTTATAAATATTTTTAAATTCTCTTACCACACCTTCCATTGGTTTGGTACGATATAGAGGGTTAATGCTACGGTAGGGACTCTTCTCTCTCACCTCAACTGTTAAGTGGGTATAAATTCTTAAGGTCTTTTGTTTAGGATTGTATCTAAAAGGGTAAATTTGAAGGGCTTGACCGGAATAATCACGAATAATATAAGGGTCATCCAATGATGCTCTTTGAGCCGGAAAAAATGCATCCTTCTCATAAATGTCACCATAGGAATAAGGCACTTCTTCAGGGTTTGTATGACGGTATATATGCCCTTTAGAAGGGGTTATATTAATGTCTTCTATTTCAATATATTCGGATTTAAGTACAACAACTTCCATCTCAGATAGATCCGGTATCAAAATAGAGGCTGTAAATTTGGGCAGATCTGGCGCACCCTCTTGAACTATC
The DNA here is from genome assembly GCA_003565735.1 of Bacteroidales bacterium. Taxonomy (GTDB): domain Bacteria; phylum Bacteroidota; class Bacteroidia; order Bacteroidales; family PXBB01; genus PXBB01. The sequence goes on along the minus strand of PXBB01000108.1, from coordinate 71,543 downwards.
TGACTGCCTTTTGGAGCTCTTACAATATGCGAAACACCTCTTGGTGTTACGACTTCTTCAAGATAATATGAAGGTGATTGAAGCTTAAGTAAAGTGGTTTTGTTGTCTGCACTAATGACCTCAATAGCGTTTCTTTTGGATTCAAAGTTTCGATTTTGCGCAATTAAATTAATGCTTACAAAAAACAAAAGTGCGAGTGTGAATATTCTTTTCATATATTTTTAAGAATTTATATTTATAAAAAAATGTTTTAAGATGTAATAATTTATTAACTAGTGTTTAATAATTTTTTTTACGTTTATGCCTTTATCATGGTAAATTTTAAGATAATAAAAACCACTTGAAAAAGCTTCTAAAGAGATATTAAAACGAGTTGAAGTCGGCTCAATAATAGGCTTTTTATACACTTTTTTCCCTTGAGCATTGTAAATTGCTATCTGCTGAATCATAGTTTCCCGGGTTATATTATTTTCAAGTGTCAGTTTGCCGGTAGTTGGGTTTGGATAAACATTAAAATTTTGATGTGAAGCGTTCAGGTTTTGTGTTCCAACATTTAGGCATTCTATAAGGGCTTCCCAGCCTGATTTTGTTACCGAAAAATCGGAAATAAATCTAAAGGTTAAGGCGCCATCAGGATTATCAGCAATAAAAGGGCCTGGGATATCATCGCCACAAAACTTACCTAACAATGGTGCATTTGTATCGGCGCCGTTATAAACCTGAAGCTCATCCCAGCAATCCACGCCCCATGGGTTGTCCTCAACACTAAACCGTATGAAAGTAGCTCTGACAAAGGCATTTTTTGAAGTCGGGAAAAAGGTCACTGTGTAATTTTCATCATTTGCGTAGTTAGCATCCGGCCCGCCCGAATCATAAAAATAAAGCATACATGTGTGCATGACAGTATCTTTCATAAACAAAACCGGTATTTCACCAATTATTATGGGTAATGTTTCTTTAAGGCTGTAATAACCTGAATTTAGTTCGAAATATAGGCTTACACTTTCTCCTTGATACATAGTAGCATCAGCAGTGAGATTGAATATAAATTTTACGGTACTGTCAGCTTTAATGGTATCTGCAATACTTGTTGATGTGTTTACAGAAAGCTTATGGTTAAAAGAAGCCAGAGAGGCATATCCCGAAAAAGCATCAGCACCACCTTTATTCATAACCTCAACAACATAGTTGAGCGTTTCACCCGGTTCAAATAACGACTTTTCCTGACCCATATGGTCCGTGTAATAGGTGTTAATTATTTCAAATAAAGGCGCATTTAATGGTACTGTAAAGCCATAATCCCAGATACTGTCATTTTGATCTTTAATATTTAGCGAAAAATAAACCTTATAACCATCAGGAATAGAATCTGCAATCGTAAATGCAAACATTGATGTGTCATTTAACATTGCTCCTTGTGAAATGGCATTTATAAAGTGCAGACTATCGGTAATAGCAACATATTTATCGGATGTGCTAAGTTTTAATTCCAGGCCAAAAGCATCCAGGTTCCCAATATTTTCAAGGCTTAGTTTAAGCCTAACATGTTCACCGTAATCAGCCAAACCATTATCATTTCCATTAGAATCATCCAGAGAATAGCCGTTGTATATAACATAAGCACCATTTGGGTCGAAAATATGAATATGGGATGTGAAAGTTTGCCTGTTTTGCTTGCTGGCTACTAAAAGTGCTTGACCGGGATTATTAAAAGTCGGAAAATTTAATGTGATATAACCTGAAGCATTGGTTAATCCTGCTGCGTAAATGCTGTCATTTTTAGTCAATCCTATGTAAGTATATGGTTCGGTTATAAGGGTCATATTGCTGATTCCTACGGGTACAGCAGCAGGTGATGTGATATTTAGAGGCGGAGGTTCAAACAGATATGGCGTAAGTGATGGATCGCCCATAAGGTGATAGACTTCCCAGTAATAATTGGATAAGTTGCTTAGAGATTGTGAAACAGCTAAATTGCCAGCAGCTATTATTTGCCCTTGCGTTGTAAACCACTCGCTGAATGGTTCGTTATGTGTATGAAAAAACCTGTCGAAGGCGCCTAAAGCGTGTGGATTGTATGATGGGTTGACGGTGATATTTTTAAAACCGACACCCCACCAGTAATCTTCATCCCAGTAGGTATTGTTTGAGGCTCCAATATACCCGACAGCACCTTTATTCTGAGCTCTCAGCATTTCTTCGGCAAAGGAGTTTGACATACCAAAGTCTGAAGAGCTGCAACAGTTACCAATCATCACAGGGTACTTATCTGCATTTGAGAGCGTTCCGATATCAGCTATGTTGAACTGTGGGCCTGCCCAGCCATTTCGGGTACAATGGGCTGTATAATTAACAAAACCAACACCATTGCTGAAATCCTGTTTTATTTGTGTAGCTTGTCCTGATGATGCAGGATACAAATATGTTAAAGCTGTGATGTTTTGAGATGTGTTAAAATAGTAATCGGTGCCATAATTGATGTGACCATTGCCATGTATCGGAGCAAAGGTAGCATCAGTGCCAGAAACAAGCAGTGCATTACCCAGAAATGATGTTGATGGAAAATTGTATTGCTCGTAAGCTAAAGTCTTGTCAATTTGGACTTGCAATTCTGCAACAGTAGATGCCGAAAAACGACCGTAATAAACTTCAGGCAAAAAATCACCGGTAAATTCTGCATAATAAAGGTCTGTAACATGACCTCCCGTAACGCCTTTAAATGATGGAATTTTATTGATATCCCCAACAAGAAGTAAAAAAGAAAAAGCAGGAGAAGAAGGTGTCGCAGAAAAGTATAAACTGTCTAAAAATAACTTAATTGATGTGTTGCTACTTCCTACGGCAGGATCGTTTGTGTAAGCTTCAATAACCTCAAACCCCTTTTGTGTTTTCCACGTTATAAAGGGTTGTAAAGCCGACTGAAACATAGGGTCAGATACAATCACATACTTTACGGGATATTGCGTCTGATTACTTTTAGTATGTGAACTTTTTTGGTGATTTAAAATTTTTCTGTAACTGTTTTCAAAAAAAGGCGAATATGTAGTTTCTTTAAGAAGCATAGTTGCTGCATGGTCTGCATTTTTGAAAATAATTTCAAATTGTACCTCCTCAACGATATTAAGCTTATGTGTTACCGGATTGTAGGACAATGGTGCAATATTTATACGGGCCAATCGTGCCGACCTCATAGTGCCCAAAGTGTCTATAGTAACCAAAGGCCTCTTCACAAAACCATCTTTACTGTAAACACCGGCATCAATATGAAACAATTGCGTACTCTGATCTTGTGTTTTTGACACAGGGGGTTGTGCAGGAATAATAGGTGCTTTTATATGATGTTGGTTGAGGTCTATAGTGCGCTCTGAATAGGATTTAATATTTATACTTATGGTTGCTCCTACAGGCACTTCAATAAGCTTGCTTAAAACAGGTAAAACCGGCTTCCCAGGCTCATTTGTGTTGATGTAGCCATCTATATGAGGTACAGCATATTTTATATTGTTTACTTCTTTCTTGGTGAAGTTCAATGTGCCTGTTTTTAAATGAAATGCAATAGATGCTGCTTTTTCGTTGAAATGCAAACTGCCCTTCTCAGTGTCATTATTAACAGCTATTTTTTGAGCCTTTGTAAAAGTGAACAACAAAAGGAAAAATAACAGAGATAAAAATTTATATGATTGCATGTAATAACCTTTCTTTTTAGCAAATTTATAAAAAAAAAATCATTCAAAAGGCTTTGACAATATCACATATGCTATTAATTCTAATGCTTTTAGCACATCTTTACGCTTAAAAGAATTAATAAAAAGAGCAAACTTGAAGAAAGTGAGGTGGAAAAATTGATCTGTCTGTCAGTTTTTGAATCGTAACAAAATGGGGAGCTATTTATTATTAAAAACTACCTTTAAGCATATTTCAAAAGTATATATATATTTGTCATGGCACAGATTTTTGAATTCAATAATTAGAAAAATGGCTTATAACAAAAAGGCTTCGGTAAATTAATTATAAGCATAAAGCCCACTGTATATGATGCAAATAAGATATAATAATCAAATAATAGATTTTGAAAATAAGGCGCCTGTAACTCTTGCTGAATTTCTCAAGCATGTAAGTCTTGACGAAAAGGTTGTCACTGTTATACTTAATGAGCAAATCGTGAAAACTGCTGATTATGACAAAACCATACTAAGCAATGGCGATCATATTGATGTTGTTGAACTCATAACAGGAGGCTAAACTAAGTTTTTAAAACTCACATATTTTTTTGCCTATCCAGTTGCCTTAGAAACGGGCTTCAACAACTCAGTAACGACATCTTAATTCAACCAATAAAATAACTTGGATAATCAATTTGTTTTTAAGAATTTTTAATTAATTTCGCTTCTGATTTAAAAAAACACTAAAGAACTGATAATTAGCAATAAAATGGAAGAAGGAGAAAAAGTTTTTAAAATTGACATTGAGGAACAAATGAAGTCATCGTACATTGACTATTCAATGTCAGTGATTGTATCTCGTGCTTTACCGGATGTTAGAGATGGGCTTAAGCCTGTTCATAGGCGCGTGTTATATGGCATGTACGACCTGGGTATTTTATCCAACAGACCTTATAAAAAATCAGCAAGAATAGTTGGTGAGGTTTTGGGTAAATACCACCCACATGGCGATTCATCTGTTTACGATGCTATGGTGCGTATGGCCCAGTATTGGTCGTTGCGCTATCCCTTAATAGACGGCCAGGGTAATTTTGGTTCTATTGATGGAGACAGTCCCGCTGCAATGCGTTACACAGAAGCCAGATTAAAAAAAATAGCTGAAGAAATGCTGGCCGATATCGATAAAGAAACTGTTGATTTTAGGCTAAACTTTGATGATTCTCTCGAAGAGCCAACAGTATTACCCGCAAAATTACCCAATTTACTTATCAACGGTGCTTCTGGTATAGCTGTAGGTATGGCTACCAACATGCCGCCGCATAACATTTCAGAAGTTATTGATGGTATTATTGCATACATCGACAATAAAGATATTGAAATAGAGGAGCTTATGAAGCATATCACAGCTCCCGATTTTCCTACCGCCGGAATCATTTACGGATACGAAGGCGTCAGACAAGCATATGAAACCGGACGTGGCCGTGTTGTTATGCGTGGAGAAGTAACCACAGAAACAACATCTTCCGGAAGAGAACGTATCATAGCTACTTCTATTCCTTACATGGTTAATAAGGCTGACATGATTAAAAAAACAGCAGACCTTGTTAATGATAAAAAAATTGAAGGCATATCCGATATCCGTGATGAGTCAGACAGAAAAGGCTTACGTATTGTTTATGAATTGAAAAAAGATGCTGTAACCAATGTTGTTCTTAACAAATTATACCAACACACGATGTTACAAACGTCTTTTAGTGTGAACAGTATAGCTCTTGTTAAAGGAAGGCCTATGATGCTGAATCTTAAAGACATGATTACGCATTACGTAGAGCACAGGCATGAAGTGGTTGTAAGACGTACCAGGTATGAACTCAGAAAAGCAGAAGAAAGGGCTCACATTCTAGAGGGTTTAATAATAGCTTCTGATAATATTGATGAGGTCATTGAAATTATTAAAAAATCAAAAAACCCTGAAGAGGCTAGAGAAAACCTGATGCAAAGGTTTAATCTAACAGAAATACAATCACGTGCCATCGTAGATATGCGATTAAGGCAGCTTACGGGACTGGAACAAGAGAAGTTGCGTAAGGAATATGATGACATTATAGAATTGATTAAGAAGCTTAAAGAAATTCTTGAAGATGAGAGTCTTAGAATGCAAATCATTAAAGATGAGCTGCTGGAAATTAAAAGCAAGTATGGTGATGAAAGAAGAACACAAATAGTTTATGCAGCTAATGAATTTAAAATTGAAGATACCATAGCAGACGAAAGTGTTGTAATAACAATTTCTCATATGGGTTATATCAAACGCACACCTCTTTCTGAATATAGACAACAAAACAGGGGAGGGGTCGGTGCTAAAGGTAGTGCTACAAGAGACGAGGATTTTGTAGAAAAACTCTTTATTGCTACCAACCATAACTATCTGTTGTTTTTTACACAAAAAGGAAAATGCTATTGGTTGCGCGTTTTTGAAATTCCTGAAGGCACAAAATCTTCGAAAGGGCGTGCCATTCAAAACCTTATTAATATAGAGCCGGATGATAAAATAAAAGCCTTTATAAATATTAAAGACTTATCGGACACCACATATATTAATAATAACTATATCATGTTATGTACCAATAAAGGCACCATTAAGAAAACAACACTAGAGGCTTATTCCAGGCCACGTCAAAACGGTATTAATGCGATAACTATTAAAGAAGGGGAGGAGCTTTTGGAAGCCAAATTAACCAACGGCAGCAGCGAGGTGCTTATGGCATTAAAATCAGGTAAGGCCATTCGTTTCGATGAAGGCAGGGTCAGACCTATGGGAAGAAACGCAGCCGGCGTAAGAGGTGTAACACTGGCTCATAAAAATGATAGTGTTATTGGTATGGTTTGTTTGGAAAACAAAGCCTATGATGTACTTGTTGTTTCGGAAAATGGTTTTGGAAAACGCTCCAGCATTGATGATTACCGAACAACAAACAGAGGGGGTAAAGGAGTTAAAACAATAAACATAACAGAAAAGACCGGTGAGTTGATTTCGGTAAAAGCAGTACTCGATACAGACGATTTGATGATTATTACAAAATCAGGTCTTACAATACGCCTGCCGGTTGAAAGCTTAAGAGTTATGGGTAGAGCCACCCAGGGGGTCAGACTTATAAACTTGAGAGATAACGATTCTATCGCTGCTGTATCTTATGTAGAAGTGGAAGAAGATGAGGTCGCAGCTGAAGATGAGGTCTTAAATACTGAGGAAAGTCCCGAAGACAATCAGCCGACAAATGACAACAAATCAAATGAAAACATAACAGAATCAGAAAATAATAACGAAGATTCGGAGGACAAAATATAAAGGCAAGCTTTTTGTAAATAATAATTAAAAAAATGATATGTATAATTTGTTCAGCTAAACAAATTATAATATATTTGTAAATAATTAGTTCTTTTTAAAGAAATATTCATACATAACAACATTATTTAAATCTTAAAATTAAGAAAAATGAAAAAGTCAATCCTATTGCTGATTATTTTATCAAGTGCATTAATAATGGAAGCTCAACCGGTTCAGGTTCAAAGTGCTTTTAATTTCCACCGCAGGGGACTACTTGACAGAGCTAAAGAAGCCATTGACAAAGCAGCCGAACATGAAAGAACAGTTACCGACCCCAAAACCTGGTTTTACAAAGGAAATATTTATCTGGCTATTCATACTTCAGATGATGAAAACTACAAAAAGTTAGATGATAATGCACTGGATGTAGCTTTTGAAGCCTATCAAAAAGCCATTCAGCTAGATGAAAATCAGGAATACCTGAGAGATATCGCTCAGAATTTACAGTATATTGGTGAGCTATTTTTTAATCAAGGTGCTTTCCTTTTTGAAAAAACACGCTACGATGAAGCTATGGTTTCCTTTGAAAAAACGGCTGCCATTAATGCCATGTTTCAGATTCAAGATACTTTAGCTACTTTTAATGCTGCATTAAGTGCACAGTTAGCCGGTAACACAGAAAAAGCTATTCTCTATTACCAATACCTTGCAGATTTAGGATACGAAGATCACAGAATATATTTGTCTTTAGCAGATATATTTCAAAGTTTGGAAGATACATTACAAATGATAGGTGCTATTGAAGCCGGAAGAGAACGGTTTCCAAATGAATATGACTTAATTATTGCCGAAACCAATTTTTACCTCCAAACAGGTGAAACCGAAAAAGCCTTATCCAATATTCAGCTTGCTTTAGAACAAAACCCTGACGACCACAACTTATATTATGCATTAGCTACAAGCTTCGACGAGCTTGGCCATTTCGAACAAGCAGAAAAAAATTATCTCAGAGCCATTAAACTGGACACCAACTTCTTTTTTGCATATTATAACTTAGGTGCATTGTATTTTAATAAAGGGGTAGAGGTTTTTGAAGAAGCCGATGCTATTATGCCCACTGAAAAAGATGCACAAAAACGTTATGACGCTAAAAGAGACAGATTCCAGGCATTATGGGAAAAAGCATTACCGTATCTTGAAAAAGCCAATGCATTAAATCCAGATGACAGAAATACTTTGATTTCTTTAAGCCAATTATACGCGCGAACAGGTGATTACGAAAATGCCCAGAGAATTAATCAAAAGCTCAGGGCTGCTGATGAAGAAGAAGAGTAGGCGTATTTTTGACGACTATTAATATAAAATTATTAAAGCCGCATAAAAGCGGCTTTAATTAAAAATTGCTATTTAACATAATATTAATTATAAGACAAAATAGAATTTAATTTTTTTGACTCATTTTAAGGCTTTCTAAGGGCTTTTCTTTGGATAGAGATACATTGATGTATTCTTAAATCTAATAAAAAATATAAAGCTATTTTCAGGGCAAAAATTCTTCGTAGGAATTATCATCAAATAGTATTATAATTCTTTTTATAGATTTTGAATTTTTCTTATAATTCATTTTATTGTTTGCATTTTCAAGAGTTTCTGGTGTGTCAAAATCTTTGGCAAAATTTTTATCCTGATTTTCTTTCGGATTTATTTCATCATCATTGGGACGATTTTTTTCTGAAGACTTTTCTTGTACATAATTGGGCGCTCTTCCATTATCTGATTTTTGGAATGAATTATTTGGGTCTTTTTCTTGTTCATTTATATCAGATTCAAATAGTTCAGGTTCCTTTGTCATAGGCCCTTTTCCTGAAATAAGCCATTCAGATCGAATCTCTTTATAGGTATTCAATACCTTTTGTACAAATTCCAAACTGGGTTTATTACGCCCTGATATGATATGCGAAATACCTGAACGTTGTACATCAATTTCATCAGCAAATTGTGCTGCGATGATGTTTTTATATTTTAACAATAATCTAATTCTATCACTTATTATCATGTTACAAAGATAACATTTTTATGGTTCACATATGTAACCATATAAAAAATGTGATATTTCGCATAGTTACATTTGTAACGCATGAATTAATTACTTTATATAATTCATTTTCAATATATTACTAATCCGGTTATGAGTGTGCGTGATTAAATTTATAATTAAAGACATATACCTTATTATGCTGGTATATAATATTATATAAATTCTTATCTGCTTAATTCTATGGTATTTGTAATATTTTATTGAAATTACGTAAGTAAACATACTGCTTAGACAAAATGTTACATATGTAACTTGTAGATATTTGAATATTGTGTTATAAATAAGTGTCTTGTGAGATATTATCAATTGAATTTTTAATCAGAAATTAGTAGTTGATTAAAAAAATAGCTACAGGCTATAGAGATTGTTTTTCTGGTAATAAAAATACAACCTAAACTATGGTGAGAATTTTCATAGCCTGTATTATTCATGTTTTAAATTTTGGTCATACCGACTTGTCTTTAAACTTATATAACAGTCGGTATTATTCAAACCAGCAAACATTTTCAACTGCGTTTTCCTTAATAGCGGTTTGGTATAAGATGTGAGGCGTCGAAAGCTGCCGATATAGTAAACTATTTCAAGGCTTTCGCAACTTATGCCATTAAGTGGCCTTTGGCGATGGAGAATACCGACGGATTAAACATTTATTATAAACGAGAACAGCGAAGTTTGTAATAATTTGTTTTACCAGTTGGTAGAAGCAGATGGCCTAAGGTAAAAGCACTTGCTAAAAGTAAACAAGAATAAAGTTTTGAATTGATAATCAATCTTATAAATTATTTTGTTTATTTTTTGCGAATAATGCAGGATAGACGGTTGTTTATTTAATTTTAGCTATTTTTATACCAAAGTAGCCATAAAAAAGTGTCATCAGAGGGCTAAGGATATTAAAGAAGCAATATGGCGCATAAATAAATGTTGACACGCCCAGGACAGACGCTTGTGTTGCGCCGCAGGTATTCCACGGCACAAGCACTGATGTAACGGTACCGCTATCTTCTATAGTTCTGCTTAAGTTTTGAGGTTTTAAATTTTGTTTTTTATAAATATTTTTAAACATGCGACCTGGTACGACAATAGCCAGGTATTGATCTGAGGCTGTCACATTGAAAAACATACATGTTCCTGATGTCGATGCTATTAAAGACCCTCGTGAGCGTACAAGCTTTAATATGCTTTCCGATATTTTTTTCAGAAAACCTGTAGCCTCCATAGCGCCACCGAAAACCATAGCGCAAATAATCAGCCATACGGTATTGAGCATACCAAACATACCCCCTGTTGACAAAAGACGGTTTACAATAGCATTGTCAGTGGTGATACTAATATCTGTGTACATAGCTTTCATAGTGCCTTTATACATGGCTTTAAACGACAGCGTGCCCTCCCCTCCTATTTTGGTAACAACCTCTGGCTGCTGCCACACAGCGAAAACAGCCCCTAAAATAGTTCCAATAAAAAGTACAGGCAAAGCAGGAACTTTTTTTATTATCAGTAGTATAACCATAAACGGTACTATTAATAAAGACCAGTGCAAGTTAAAAACGTTTTCTAAAGATAATAACACATTGTTGACATTCACCTGGCTGTCAGTTTCAGTAAAAGAAAACCCAATAAAAAGATAAGCAATAAGGGTTATTATTATGGATGGTACTGTAGTAAGTGCCATATATTTTATATGCGTAAAAAGTTCTGTCTCAGCCATAGCTGCTGCAAGATTAGTGGTATCTGACAAAGGAGACATTTTATCGCCAAAATATGCACCAGATATGATAGCACCGACGACGAGACCTTCGTGAATACCTAAAGCCTGGCCAATACCAACCAATGCTATACCAACTGTTGCAGCTGTTGACCATGAACTACCTGTTAATATAGAAACCAAGCTGCAAACGATACATGCAGCAAACAAAAAAATAACAGGGTTGAGTATCTGAAGACCGTAGTATATCATGAAAGGCACAATTCCGCTTATGAGCCAGGTGCCAGCTAAGGCGCCAATCATAAGCAAAATAAGCATAGCCGGTAAAGCGGTACTGATACTTCTTACAATACCCTTTTGCATAACAGACCAGCCTATACGTCTGCGAAAGCCTAATATTACAGCTACTGCTGCTGATACTAATAATATTAATTGGTTTGAGCCCAGTAAGGCATCATCCTTAAACACAAAAACATTATATGATAAGGCGCCTACCAAAAAAATTATAGGAATAAGAGCTTCTAAAATATCTGGCTTACCGGTTTTGTTTTTAAAAAACATTATACAAACTTAGTTGATACTGCTGGTAAAAAGAAGTCCGTTTTATAAATAACAAGATACTTCATGCAAATCTAAGAAAATTTGTGGCCATTATAGATGTTTGTATAAAACATTCATGGTTTCAATTTTACCGCCAATATTGGTGTTCATCAGCAATGAACCTGCATACTTATAGCCGGCATTGAAAAATGTTTTATTCATTGGTATAGAGTGAAGTCTTGCAATAGTATAAACAGTTTTATAGTTTTTTTTGAGAATATAATCTTCCATTATATTGAGTAGAATCTGTGCCAGCTTTTTACCCCTGTATTCCGGCAGTGTAGCAAAGTCGGTCATTTCACAACTACCGGACCCACTATCTGTTTCAGCTGAGGACACAGCTACCAACTGTTGATTATGTGTTATCCCAAAATAAAAAATATTTTCTTTCATTGTTTTTTCTATATAATCTGCTTCATGAATAGGGAAAGGATAGCTTTTAAAAACAGCTTTGTAGATATTTGCAATATCGCTGGCATCTTCGGGTTTGAGTAGTCGGTACGAAAAATGACTGTCCAGCTGGTAGTTTGATTTAGCTACGGTATGGGTTCTCAAAAGTTTACTGAATTCAAGCAATTTTTCTTTTTCCAAACCTGCTAATCTATCTTTATGCGTAAATTTTGAAATAAAAAAAGCGTCCTCTTCAAAATTGTAAAATTTCGGAATAATTGCTTCAGTAATAAAACCTTTAGCTAAAAATGATGGTGCATAAGCAGCAGGTATTTTGCAAAATATTTTAGAATATCCTTTTCTGTCAGCAAGCGTTTCTAAATCATTAATAATGTCATGCTGATCATTATTATGAAGCTTCATCAGATATATGCGATCATTAAGCTTGCCATGCTGTATTAGGGTATTATTACCAATTTTTTCTACAATATCATACATCATTTTTTCTACGTTTTAAGCGTGGATTATTTTCCGGAATTAAAGCAATACGGTCAGAAGCATCAGATAAAAGTTCATTAATTCCTGATTCTGCAATTTCCTCGTCGGCATCAAACTTAAGTTCAAGATTACAATCTTCACAATTTCTGTCACATAAACGGGCTTCATAACTATCCGGTTCTTTATAAGTAGTTATGACACCTTCATAATTTCTCAAAACGACCTTATTGGTTGACCACGAAATGATGTAGTTGGGCATTACCGGCACTTTACCACCTCCGCCGGGCGCATCAATAACATATGTAGGTCTTGCAAAGCCGCTGGTATGACCAATAAGGCTTTCCATTATTTCTATACCTTTTCCCACCGGCGTTCTGAAGTGCGATAAGCCCTCCGATAAGTCGCATTGATAAAGGTAGTATGGGCGCACTCTGTTTTGAACCAGTTTATGAAGCAAGGATTTCATTATGCGAGGACAATCGTTAACATCAGCAAGTAAAACACTTTGATTTCCGAGAGGCAAACCTCCATCAGCAAGCCTCTTAAGAGCAAGGCACGAAGATGTTGTGATTTCTTTAGGATGGTTGAAGTGGGTATTGACCCAAACAGGGTTATATTTTCTCAGCATATTCACCAAATCGTCTGTAATTCGGTATGGCAATACCACAGGCATACGTGTACCTATGCGAATAATTTCTACGTGAGGTATTTTCGTTAATTCTTGCAGCACCCATTCCAGCATATCATCCGGGAGCATTAAAGGGTCGCCACCGGATAATAATACATCTCTTACCTGTTTGGTTTCTGTGATGTACTGGATACCTTTTAATAAGTCCACTTTTGAAGGGATACAGTCAACATCGCCTACTTTGCGCTTTCGTGTACAATGACGACAGTACATAGAACATATATTACTGATATGGAACATCACCCTGTCAGGGTAACGGTGAGTAATACCTTTTACAGGGCTGTCGGAGTCCTCTGACAGTGGATCCTGATGGTCTGATTTTAACACTTGAAGTTCAGATGGTGTCCCAAAAGACTGTTTAAAAACAGGGTCGAACTCGTAATTATTAAAATCAATAACAGATAAATAATAAGGTGTAATAGATAAAGGAAAATGGTCAAATGTTTTCTTCATAGATGCCTTGATGCTGTCGCTCAACTTTATACCTGAAAGATACTCAAACTGTTCAATAGTTTTTATACTGTGTTTTAACTGCCACTTCCAGTTGTTCCAGTCTCCTTTGTTTGAATTAGGGTCTATTTTTTTGGAAATTATTTCTTGTTTTTTTGTATAAATCATTTTTAAAAATATTTGAATAATTTGGTATTCAGTTTATTAGTTTGAAACAATAATGTACATTTATATTTTTATGGAAAATATATCAAATCAATGGTTTTGAGTTTTTTCATGTTATTAAATGCCGTAGGGTCTGTCTTTTTTCCCAAGAATAAAGTTAATAAATGCCTGATTTATTACTTTATTACCTCCAGGTGTCGGATAGTTACCCGTAAAATACCAATCGCCTTTATGTGCCGGGCAGGCATCGTGTAAATCTTCTATTGTTTGATAAATAATTTTCACATTTGTTTTCAAATCTTTATCTGTAACCATTTGAGCTATTTTATCGGCTATTTGCTCAGTTTTTAAATTTTTATAAATCAGTTTTACATGATTTTCAATTTCTTCTTTTGGCAAATGCTGTTGAGATACGCATTTATTATAAACTTCGTTGATGATAAACTCTTGCTTTGTTTCCTTAAGAAGCTCGATAGCTGCTCTAAAAGCAACAAAATCATTCAGTTTGGTCATATCAATACCATAGCAATCAGGGTAACGTATTTGTGGTGCTGATGAAGCGATAATTATCCTCTTGGGCTTTAAGCGCGAAAGAATTTTTAAGATACTTTGTTTAAGAGTCGTGCCCCGTACAATGGAATCGTCAATAACTACAAGGTTGTCAATATTTTCGCGTACAGTGCCATATGTAATATCATAAACATGGGCTACAAGATCATCTCTGGAGTTGTCCTGCGTAATAAAAGTGCGGAGTTTAACATCTTTAACAGCTACTTTTTCAACGCGTACTTTTTTGTTTAAGATGTCTGTTATTTTATCTTCAGTTAAGTGGTCTTTATTATTTATAATTAAATCTTTTTTTACATCATTCAAAAAGTTATTTAATGCATCAATAAGGCCATAGAAAGCAGAGCCTGCTGTGTTTGGGATGTAAGAAAAGACGGTATTATCAAGGTCGTAGTTTATGGCTCTGAGTACAGCGGGTGCTAAGAGTGCTCCTAGTTTTTTGCGTTCTTTATAAATATCTGAATCGGTGCCTCTCGAAAAATAAATTCTTTCAAAAGAACATGGTCTTTTGATGCCAGGTTTTTGATACTCCAACACATGGCATTTACCACTTTTTTTAATTATAAGGCTATGTCCGGCTTCAAGTTCCTGAATATTGTCCAGTTCTATGTTAAAAGCAGTTTGCATGGCTGGTCTTTCAGAGGCAACGACAACAACTTCATCATCCTTATAGTAATAAGCCGGGCGGATACCGGACGGGTCGCGCATAACAAAAGCATCTCCATGGCCTAACATACCACCAATAACGTATCCCCCATCCCAGTTTTTAGATGCTTTGGTCAGTATTTCATGAATGTTGATATTTTCAGCTATCAATGGTGAAATATCTTTTTTGGAAAAACCTTGTTTTTTATAATGTCTGTAAAGCTTCTCGTTAGCATCATCAAGGAAATGACCAATTTTTTCAAGAACAGTAACCGTATCTGATGTTTCTATCGGGTGCTGCCCTATTTGTACAAGTCTTTCAAATAATTCGTTTACATTAGTAAGATTAAAATTACCGGCTATTACCAGATTTTTTGATTGCCAATAGTTTTCCCGAAAAAGCGGATGGCAGTATTCAATTTTATTTTTTCCAAAAGTACCATAGCGTAAATGTCCCAGGTATAGTTCACCACAAAAGTCTGTATTTTCCTTGAGCCAATTAATATCATTTATGCGCTCTATATTACCAGCTGACTGTTTATCGATGTGCTTAAAAATGCTTTCAAAAATATCTTTTATAGGGGTATTAGAATTCGAACGTTTACGGTTGAGATATTTTTGGCCGGGTTTCATGTCAAGTTTTATACAAGCTAAACCTGCGCCATCCTGACCTCTGTTATGCTGCTTTTCCATGAGCAGGTAAAGCTTATTAAGCGCATACAAAGATGTCCCATATTTAGAACGATAGTACTCCAGGGGCTTTAACAAGCGTATCATTGCGATACCACACTCATGTTTAATATTATCACTCATTTTAAAATATTAATTACAAGCGCAAATTTATTGAAAAAAATCAATCTATCCAGTATAAAATAACCTAAAAGATTTCGTTGATAGTGAAATTACTGAAACAGTACGCCATATCAAAAACTCTGTAGTTATATTTTTAAAAGCAAGATCAATACAGGCTAAGGTTGAAGAATATTTAAAATTTATAACATAAATAATTATTTTTGCAAATTCATTGATAAATACAAAGAAGTTTATGGAAGCATTTGCCGATCAGATAGCAGGAATATATGTGTTAAATCAGTTGTGGTTAACATTTATGCTGGTAGTTTCAATGGTTTTGGTGTCCCGGACCTTCGTTGCAGGCACGAGGTATTCACCCATTTTAATAATTGTTGTATTTGGCCTTATCATGGGCTACGTTTTGGTAAGTACAGGTATGGCAACGCCTGGCCTGGAAGAATATCCAATCATTGGGTTTACCAGTAAAGTAACCGTTACAGCCTTGATAGCTTCCTTTTTCGTGGGAGGGCAAGAGATTCGTAAGCTAATACATCAAAAAAAAATTGACATAGCAGATGCAGTGGTTCCTGCTAAGGAAGAGATGTTTCTGGGAACAAAGTTTACTGAGTTTATGTTTCTTATCAGGAGTTTTTTCGTGCTTATTGGAATCGAATCAATGAAACGTGTAATTATTGGTTATGATAAAGGGGAGCCTTTAGATCAGTATTATCCTTTAATTGGTTATTTGGGTCTGGTTGTTTCCATCGTTCTGATCGACTATCGCGCCAAAATAGAAAACAAATCGAAGTACATCAGAAAAGGTATCATTGAAACGGCAATAATAACCGGAATACTTGTCCTTTCTTTCTATTTTGCTCAATACATAAGCACACTGCTACGTTTGCCTGAAATATTTTTTGCGATGGTTATTTCTGTTATGACGGGAATGATTTTCTGGCGTTGGAGTTTTGGCCCAACCATACGTTGTTTACTTTTTGCAGGTATTCCCATAGTATTGGCAGCTAACTTTATGGTCGGTGGTTCAAGAATAGCAGAGGCTTTTGCGTTAACGGGTATGACCTCTGTTTTATCTTTTGGTTTATTTGGGCAATTGCTGTGGATGTTTGGAGGTTTATCCATATTGATATGGCTGGGCAAGGCTAACCATATCAGAAACCTGGCACCCGGTATGGCCGGCTCGTTGAGTCATTCGGGTATTACAGGTGCCTGTACGGCCGGCGACCTTGGTAAAGATGCTCAATTTCGTGCCCCTATTATGATAAACATCCCTTTCATAGGTCATATTTTTGTTTTTTCTATTCTTGCAGCCAGTGCTTCGTCAGGGGCATTACTTTTTTGGCAAACAAGTTTGGTTGTTGCTATTGGTATAGTGCTTACTATTTTAGCACTAATCATTTTAAGAAAAGCACATAACAATCACAATCTTGAAATAAGAGGCTTGATGGTTTTTTCTTTAGGATGGCAGCTGGTAGCTGTTTTTGGTGGTTTAATTATTCTTACTCTAAGCGGTATGCCACTAAACGATGCCGTTATGGCCAATACATCAGCTATATCGCATTTCGGTTTATTTGCTGCAATACAAGAAGGTATGTTTGGGCCCGGTGCCGCAGGCCTTATTGCTTTTATTTTTGCAATGCCCTTTTTAGTACACCCTATTGTTTTCGGAATTTTTGGGCGTACGGTTGAAAATAATGGTATCATGCCCTCTAAAATTGTTTATACACTGGCTGCTATTGGGGTAATTGGAATAGCTTATGCATTATTCTTTTAAAAGCTTTCCCATAATTTTTTTTTGACACTCATTTTTGTTAAATAGCAGAAAAATGTTTTTTTTTAACAACTTTCTACAAATTTATACGTCTTAATTGTGTGAAAAAACATAAATTTGCTATTTAACAATTTGAGGTGCCTGACATGCTAAAAGTTATAGTATTAAAATTTTTAATAACACTCGTATTTCTGAGCTCAGCTTTTGCTCAAAGAACTATTGATAACTGTTGCGAAGGAATTATCAGTTTTATTGAAAATAAAAATCAATGGGAACCGCATATACGTTATAAAGTTGAACTTTCAAGTACGGCAGTATTTCTGGAGAATAAAGGTGTAACCTTTTTTTTTGAGGACCGTCGGGCTGTAGATCGTATTATGCAATACAAGCTGGCACCGCCCGAAAAAAAAGAACGTCTGGGGAAGCCTTCTTTAGTAATAGATTACCATGCCTACAGGATGGACTTTAAAGGTGCCAATGATAATGTAATTACAACAGCTTATAACCCATCGAGCGATTATATCAACTATTACATAGGTAATGACAGAAGCCGCTGGGCTTCTGGTGTCAGAAGGTATGACAAAGTCCATTATCATGAACTTTACAATCATATTGATCTGATTTTTTATGAGGAGGGTCAATATCTGAAATATGACTTTGTTGTCAAACCAGGTGGCAACCCTAATGATATTGCCTTGGTTTATACAGGGCAGGATGATTTGAATATAAGCTACCGTGGTCATTTAAACATTCAAAATTCGTTTAACAGAGTCACAGAACTAAAGCCGTTCAGCTATCAGATAATAGATAACGATACCGTAGAAGTTCCTTCACGTTTTATACTTAAAGATAATACTGTAAAATTTTCGTTGCCAAGGGGCTACAATAAAGATTATGAACTGATTATTGACCCTGTTCTTGTATTTTCAACCTACACCGGTTCAACAACGGACAACTGGGGATATACGGCAACTTATGACTATGAAGGTTTTGTTTATACTGCCGGTATATCCATGGGTTTAGGCTATCCTTTTACCACAGGTGCTTTTCAGCAAACTTTTGGAGGCCCTTATTGCGATATTTCAATTACCAAGTTCGACACAACTGGTTCTTCACTCATATACTCAACACATTTAGGCGGTAATGGTCCCGAAATTCCACACAGTATATTTGTAAACAACAATAATGAGCTGTTTGTTTTCGGTACTACCGGCTCAAGCGATTTTCCTGTCACACCTAATGCTTACGATACCACTTTTAACGGCGGCACACCCTATATTATGACTCATGCTATTGATTACAGCAATGGTTCTGATATTATTGTAACACGTTTTAATGCGGATGGAACAGCACTTTTAGCATCTACTTATCTAGGGGGCACAAGCAATGACGGGCTTAGTACAGCATCTCCATTAAGATACAATTATGCTGATGAAGCGCGGGGTGAAGTTTTCCTTGATAACAACAACAACTGCTGGATTGTTTCCAGCACTCAGTCGGCCGATTTTCCTGTCACCAGTGGGGCTTTTCAATCCACTTTCGGTGGAGGGTTACAAGATGGGCTTATCGTTAAACTTGACAATGAGCTCAGCACAATTATTTGGAGCTCTTTCATTGGGGGTAGTGGTAATGATGCTGTCTATAGCATAACCATGGACAATGATGAAGGTCATATTTATGTAGCAGGAGGCACAAGTTCTAACAACTTCCCCACCACAGCAAATGCTCTTAATCCTACATTTCAGGGAGGTAGTTGTGACGGCTTTATTGCAAAGATTCATAAAAACGGACACAGCATACTATACGCCACTTACTTTGGTTCTGATGAATATGACCAGATATATTTTGTGGAAAGAGATAAGGAGGGCTATATTTATGTTTTTGGTCAAACAGAGGCAACTGGCAACACCTTTATTCAGAATGCTTTATGGTCTATGCCTAATGGTGGGCAGTTTATTAGTAAGCTGGGGAGCCATCTGGATACGGTGATATGGTCAACAGCATTCGGTACCGGTGGTGGGGTGCCAAATATCTCACCAACAGCTTTTCTGGTAGATTTATGCAACAATATTTATCTTTCAGGCTGGGGTGGCGCCGTTAATGGTTTTGGCGGAACCAGCGGACTGCCTGTCTCTGCCAATGCCTTCCAATCAACAACAAACAACAACGACTTTTACCTGCTTGTTATTACTGATGATGCTTCCTCTTTGGTTTATGCTACATACTTTGGAGGTGCCATTAGCAACGATCATGTGGATGGTGGCACCAGTCGCTTCGACAAAAGAGGCGTCATTTACCAGTCTATGTGTGCTGGTTGCGGCGGTCATTCCGATACACCAACAACACCGGGCGCCTGGTCTCAAACAAACAACAGTCATAATTGTAATAATGCTGTTTTTAAAATGGATTTTGGCATTCCCGTAACCATAGCCGATTTTAATGTGCCACCCATTTTATGCGCACCGGCAACTATTACTTTCAACAATACCTCTACAACATCAGGAGCAGGCGTTAACGTCTTTTGGGACTTTGGTGATGCCAACAACAGTACTGATTACAACCCTACGCATACATACCTTAATTCCGGCATTTATAGCGTCATGCTTGCTGTTACAGACACAGGCGCATGCAACTATACGGATACCATTGTAAAACAAATCGTTGTGCTTTCCAATACGGTAGATACACTCCCTAACGATACCATTTGCTTTGGTGATTTTACTCAAATTGGCATCCCTCCCCTGCCCGACCCTAATACAACCTACCAATGGACGCCTGCTACGGGACTAAGTCATACTGGCGTTCCAAACCCGATTGCCTCACCCCTTAGTACTACAAACTACATGCTGCTTGTTGATAATGGCGTTTGTGTTGACAGCTTATTTAAAAAAGTTGTGGTTGACGACCTGACTGTTTTTGCCGGTAATGATACGACCATGTGTGCCGGTGATAATATTACACTTACCGCTCAGGCCAATCAAAATGTAAAATATTTCTTATGGTCATCGAACCCTCAGTTCACTGATACTTTAAATGCTTTTCCAGCTTCACCCAATTACTCTTTTAATCCCGTATCCGATGGTTTTTATTATGTAAAAGTTGCTAACAATAATTGTACTGCCATTGACTCTGTTAAAGTGCGCATTTCCCATGTTGACATTTCTACTCAAACGCCCGTTAAAATATGCTTAGGTGATACTACCCAGTTAAGTGTTAGCAATTTAAACCCTACTAATCCCTTAACTTATGCCTGGTCTCCACTACAGCAGATTATTAGTGGAGCTACTACCAATCAACCTACGGTAAGCCCACAACAAAACACAACTTTTATAGTCACCGTAACAGACACTTTAGGCTGTATGGCAACAATGCAGGTTGTTGTGGATGTTGTTGAACTATTTGCGGGTGCTACAATTGACGACGATCCATGTTATCAACAATGTAGCGGCTCTATTAATGTGACAGCTTCGGGTGGTGATGCCCCTTATGCTTACCTTTGGAGCAATGGTCAAATGACGCAAACAGCCATTAATTTGTGTGCGGGAAGCTATAGCGTCAGCATTACTGATGCTAATAATTGCAGTGTAGTAGAAACATATACTGTTAATGAGCCTCCTCAGCTTTTAGTGACAGTAGTTGATACCACTCACGTATCATGTAATGGTATTTGTGATGGAGAAATTACTGTAGCAGCTCTGGGAGGAACACCGCCCTACAGTTATTCATGGATATCGGGGCCAACAACGCCAACTATTACAGGTTTATGTGCCGGAACTTATACTGTTACTGTAACTGATGATAATAACTGTGTTGAAAATCAAAGTGTTATTATTCAAGATACATCCACACTTGATGTTACTGTTCAACAAGAACCCGCCACCTGCTTTGGCTACTGCGACGGTACAGCAGAATTGATTCCCAGTGGTGGTACACCACCATATACATACCAGTGGCACACAGGATATACAGGATCTCATCACAATAATCTTTGTGCGGGTACATACAGTATTACTGTTAGCGATTCGGAAGGCTGCCTGAGGAATGTTTATGCAATTATAGAAGAGCCTTATGATATTATGGTGGATGTGGCTATTATAAGTCACCCAAGCTGTCATAATTATTGCGATGGTGAAGTTTTCGTAGCTATCGGAGGTGGTACAGAACCTTATAGTGTTGTTTGGAGTAATGGCAGCAGCGGCTATCATGTTGATGATTTATGCAGCGGCTACAGCGTTTTTACAATAACTGATGCACAAGGATGTGTTTTTATTGACAGCGTTTATTTGGAAAACCCTCTTCCTATTTTATTGGATATTAGCGCCACTAATGTTCCATGCGAAGAGGTGTGCAATGCTACAGCAATTGTAACAGCCAGTGGGGAGTTTCCCCCTTTCACCTACTTGTGGCATGATGGGCAAGTTAATGATACAGCAGTCGGACTTTGCTATGGTAATAATTATGTCACTGTTACGGACAGTCTTAATTGTACAGAACAGATCAGTATTTTTGTTAATGATTCTAGTGTTGTACCTCCTGATTTTATGATATATGCCGAAAATGACACTATTTTCTATGGGCAAACTACTCAGATATGGGCTACAGAACTCGACAACTACACCTATTTATGGCACCCATTTACAGGTTTGAACAACCCATACGTTCATAATCCCAGAGCTTCGCCCAAAGAAACCACCACCTATATTTTAACTTACACGGACCCATGGGGTTGTGTATATAGGGATACTATAACCATTTATGTAGCTGAAATAATATGCGACGAATCTAATGTTTTTGTGCCAAATGCCTTCTCGCCTAATGATGATAACTATAATGATGTACTCTATGTAAGAGGTGTTGTCATTGATGAAATTTATTTTGCAGTTTTTAACCGTTGGGGCGAAAAAGTCTTTGAGACCAGATCCATGCAAAAAGGATGGGACGGTACATATAAAGGCCGCATGAGCGAACCCGGTGTTTACGTTTATTACCTGGAAGTTGTTTGTGTTGATGAGCAAGAGTTTCGTACTCAAGGTAATGTGACATTGTT
This sequence comes from Bacteroidales bacterium, assembly GCA_003565735.1. GTDB lineage: Bacteria > Bacteroidota > Bacteroidia > Bacteroidales > PXBB01 > PXBB01. The sequence goes on along the minus strand of PXBB01000108.1, from coordinate 49,119 downwards.
GAGATAGAGCTATGATTATGAATATAAAACATGCCGGCTTAGTATTTATGTTTGTTTGTTTTGTAGCAAACCATACATTAATAGCTCAAGATATTCATTTCTCGCAGTTTCAGACATCCCCTTTAAATCTTAACCCTGCACAGTCCGGTTTTTTTCAGGGTTCCCACCGTTTTAGCAGTAATTACAAAAACCAATGGCAATCAGTAACAACCCCCTACCGTACTTTTTCCGGTACTTTCGATATGAGGTTGTTCGAAAGAAATGATAAAATGGATATGATCGGAGGAGGTTTGGTTTTTAATACTGATAAAGCCGGAGATGCTAACTATGGAACGACTCAGGCTTATCTTAACATATCTTATATCAAAACCCTCAATAGGCAAAACACACAATTTATTGCATTTGGTATTCAGCCTGGTTTTGTACAAAGAAGCTTTGACCCTGATAAATTGATTTTCGACAGCCAATATGACGGTAAAAAGTACGACCCCGACCTGCCACATGGCGAATTTTTTGACAGGAACAGCTTTCTCTTTTTTGATTATGGAGCGGGCATAAACTGGTTCTACGATCGCCATAAAAACACCACTTATAAAGCTGGTGTTGCATTATTTCACTTGAACGAACCTAACCAAAGCGTATTTAATGAACCTACTGCTATTGTTAACAGAAAGCTACTGGCATACTTCAAGATGCAGTTTCCTTATAATGAAAACGTTGATGCATACCCTGCCCTTTTTTATGCCAGACAGGGCAACTTCCAGGAAATCATTGTAGGAAGTCATTTTAAGTATATCAGAAACCCCGAACCATTCAACTATTCAACTTTTAATATGGGTTTATTTTTAAGGTTTTCTGATGCCTTGATTGTTGCGGCTGGATTTGATTATCTTGATTATACTTTTGGTGTCAGTTATGATATTAACATTTCACGTCTTAATCCGGCAAGTCGATATCGGGGGGGATTAGAATTATCATTAAGTTATATTATTGACAGCAAAAAGTCTTATGTTAAAAGAATGCCCTGCCCCATTTTCTAAAATTATGAATAATTGTAATAAATATATATCAGCTGCTCTGGTCTTCTTGTTAGCCCTAACTGTGCCTTTGCACTCTCAGACACGACATGAACACCTGTTGCTGGGACGCACAGCTTTTGATGACCATGATTTTTATACGGCTGTTTATCATTTGAACAAGGCTGTTTCTTCAGATACAGACGATGTGACTCTTATTGAAATGTATGCTGATGCGCTTCGTCTGACGCATGCCTATAGCGATGCTGAAAGATGGTACAAGAAGCTGATTAATCACAGCCATGTTATTCAGGCGCATCCTGAGATACTATTTAACCTTGCCTCAGTAAAACAAAGAAGTGCTAAATATGCAGCAGCTTATGATGTTTATAAGCAGTTTTATGAAACATTGGAAAACACAAGTGATTTTATAGCTCTTAAGACAAAACAAAGAATGGCCTCTTGCCTTTATGCAGAAAAACTCTTGCGGGATACCAACGATGTCAGAATAAGAGCTTTGGAACAAACCATTAATAGTGAATATGCTGAATTTAATCCATATGTTGTCGGTGATACACTGCTGTATTTTTCAGCTTTACGTCCATATGCTCAACATAGCAGCAGCGCTTTGATAAATCCAACATACAACACGAAAATTTATGCCTCAAATTTAAGTATTAGTGGCTGGTCTGAAGCAGAAGCTATACAAAGGTCTATCAATACCAATAGATACCATAATGCAAATATCTGCTTTAATCCAGAAAAAACAGTTATGTATTTCAGCAGGTGCCGGGAGTTAAAACCCGGTCAGCTACAGTGTGATTTGTATAAAAGCCGACTGGGTAATAGAGGCTGGCGTAGGCCTGAAAAACTACCCGAGCCTGTCAATCTTGATGGCTACACCACTACTCAGCCCACTTATGGAAGAGTTGATGGGCTTCACGATGTCATTTTTTTTGTTTCCGACCGACCTGGTGGCCAGGGGGGCTACGATATATGGTACACCATCATTAATGACGGTGCGTATCAAGAACCCATTAATCTGGGAAGCTTCATTAACACACCGGGCAATGAAATTACGCCATTTTTTCATAAACCCTCTCAAACATTATACTTTAGCTCAGATTGGCATGAAGGTATGGGCGGTTACGATATTTTTAAATCTACCGGCTATTATAACTCATGGACAAAACCTGAAAATCTAGGATTCCCTGTTAACAGTAGTTTTAATGACACCTATTACGTAAAAAGTGAACTTCATGAAGAAGCTTTTATGGCATCCAACCGTCCGGGGCCTATGACACTTAAAGGCAATGCGTGCTGTAACAATATTTATTACTTGGAATACGAAACCCGCCCCATAATTGAAATACCGGATGAAATCATTGTCGAAATTGTTGAAGATACCATTATTACTGAAGTTGAAAAAGAAGTTCGCAAACTTTTACCATTAGCACTTTACTTTCATAATGACATGCCTGACCCGGCAACTCTGTTGACCCGTTCGAAAAGCACCTATACAGAAACATTTAAAGATTATCTGGCCATGACCGACACTTATATTGCTAAATACAGTGAAGGCCTGGAAGGTCAAGCTAAAATACAAGCCGAAAGAGATATCAAAGATTTCTTTTCAAATTATGTAGTTTATGGCTATGAACAGTTGGAGCGCTTTACCTCCTGGTTGATTAAAGACCTTGAAGCAGGACGTCAGGTACATATTGTTATTAATGGCTATGCCAGCCCTTTAAATACAAGCGAATATAACATCAGACTTTCAAAAAGGCGTATCTCTACACTTATTAACTTTTTTGAAAGATATGATAACGGCCGTATAAAACCATTTCTGGATGGAACAGCAGCGCAGGGACGTTTGATTATTCATGAGGAGCCTTTAGGCGACAGCCAGGCCAATCCATTGGTAAGCAATAATCCACATGATCACAGAAACTCTATTTACAGCAGATTTGCTGCCTTAGAGCGCAAAGTAGAGATTGTGCAATATGTCTCAGGTGATGAAGATACTGAAATAGAATTTGCTGAGATAAATTTTGGCAATACATCGCATAACTTTGGTGTAGTTGAACCTGGACAAAGGCTAACGCACAATTTCACTTTTCGGAATACGGGAGACGTTCCTTTAGTAATATCAAATGTCGAAACAACCAGTGCTCAACTGGTTACCCAATGGCAGACTGAAGAAATTTTACCGGGACGCCGGGGAATTATTAATGTGTTATTTAACGTAGAAGGTGCTGAGGGTAATTTTATGGAATTTATTTACGTGACAGGGAATACAAAATCCGGACGCACAACGCTTAAAATTGAAGCAGTTATTGATGAACCCTAACACCATGAAAAGAACATTCTTAGCCTTTAATATTAATGCTTCCGATGATTTTACAGAACACCTTAATACTATTAAAGGCGCCATGTCGTCTTGCAAAATAAAATGGACAGCTTTTGAAAAACTACATATTACACTGAAATTTATTGGAAATACTGATAAGGAAACGCTAGGGAAACTATATGAAATCATTGATGTTTTATCAGTACCTCATGCGACTTTTGACATTAAAATAAAAGGGATGGGTTATTTTTGCAGACATAACAAACCTGCGGTTTTATGGGCCGGAACTGAAGATTCGGAACCTTTGTTTAAATTGGCACAACATACACAAAGCCTGATGGAAGCATATAGAATACCTGTCAAAAAAGCACCTTTTAAATCACACATTACTATTGGTCGTATTAAACATATTTGTCCGCAAGTAACAGTTGATGAAGTGATAGAAAGTTACAGGGGTAAGTACTTTCAAAAACAAAAAATCAACAGCATCATTCTCTACGAAAGCATCTTAAAACAAAGCACTTCCGTATTTATACCTTTATATACTAAAAAATTGTCATGAAAGTTGTAAGGAATTGGCAGTCATACTTTTGAAATATGAACCATGTTATACACTGCTCTGTTCTTAATGAAAATTAAGTTCTGTAATTATCAATTTTTGGTAAGTGCGTTTCAAACTTTTTGATGGTATCAGCCAAACTCAGTTTTGAGTTAGCACCGGCAGCATTTTTATGTCCGCCCCCATTGAATAAATCTGCAGCAATTTTATTAACATTAAGATTGCCGTAAGAACGTAAAGACACCCTTATCAAATCTTTTCTTTCAATAAAAAGAGCTGACATTTCTATACCCTTAATTGCTAAGGCATAGTTTACAATACCTTCCGTATCGCCCGGCTTATACGAATATTCTTTTAAATCGTTCATTGGCAATGTGATATAAGCCGTTTTATGTTCTTTTCTTACCGTAAGGTTTTGGTTTAAGCACAGGCCAAATAAACGCATTCTTTTTTCCGTAAAATTGTTGTACACCAGGTGCTGTATGTGTGCGCCATCAATGCCTAAAGAAAAAAGTTGCGATAAAATATCGTAAGTTCTGGTATAATTGGCATTATAACTAAAGGAACCCGTATCTGTAGCCATGCCGACATAGATAAACTCGGCCATTTTCTTATCCATCAAATGCGTGTCGCCTGATGATGCAATAATGTCAAAGAGCAAGGAGGCTGTAGCTGATGTTTGAGTGGTGGAAAATGTTAAATCAAAACTTTTAGAATCAGGCTCCGTATGATGATCTATTAATATTTTATATGCTTTTGATGTTTTTAAAAAAGGCTTCAGATGCCAGGCCCTATGAAAACTGTTAAAGTCCAAACAAAAAATGGTATCTGCATCCATGATTCTGTTTTTTATAACATCTTCATTTTTGTTATTGTAAACGCTTAAATTCTCATCCGTAATCATCCATGACAGAAAATCGGGGTACATATTGGAAAAGAAAATTTCAGGTTTTATACCCTTTTTCAATAAGTAGTGGTACAAAGCCAGCGACGAACCCACGGCATCTCCATCCGGATTATGATGTGTTATAATGGCTGCTTTTCGTGTTTTTGAAATTTGCTGCTGAAGTCTGTTTGTTAGGTCAGAATCAATTATCATTGTATTTTTTTAAACACAAATTTATCAAAACTATTTAAGGTAAAACAATTTATTTCATTTTTATGAATTTACTTCAAGTCCTCTTCTTCGAAAAATGCTTCTGCCCGACAAATAAGAAAGCTTTTCATGGTTTTCATGCGTAATTCAAACAAATTTCTGAGTGTATTAAAGTTAGGTGCACAAGCTAATTTTTTCTTTTTCGGCCTGACATCCTTTGGCTTTTTACTTTTGTATGGCAGCCTTTGATTTGCATCATTTTTTTCCACGCCATTTATAAACTTATTTTGTTTTTTGTGTACACTGGAATATTTAGGGGAATAAAGTTTCATAGTTTAAAATTTAAGTTAATAATATATTTCTATCACATTTCGAAATCAAAGATATAATGGCATCAATGCTGAAAACAAATAATTTAAGTTCAAATTAAATATTAAATTTTACCGCTTAAAATTTAAGTTTATATTTAAGTTTTATTAAAACATTAAATTAAGCATCCTTAAATATTTACTTAAAATTCTTTTTTAAAACCATAACTTATTTTAATTTTACAAACTGATAAAAATCTACCCCATGTTAAGCTTGCTCAGTTTTTTAAATAAGCCATTGTTGTCGTTTTGTGAAAAACTAACTGACTACGTACCTGGTATAGAAAAAGCTGTTTGCTTAAGCTTTAACCCTCAGACAAAAATATTTGAAGCACACCTCCTACCCTATGCCTTAGGCCTAAAATCTTCATACACGCAAGAAGCTATTGAGAAAATTAAGGATGAGTTGCGTACTTCTTTTGAAAAGAAGAGAGCATCAGAAATTACAGAAGGCTGGTACACCGAAAGTCAATTGTTTAGTGAACAGCCTTTTAAAGGCGATGCACAGCTTTTACTGTGTGATGATGAAGCGACAGAAAAGCCACTTGCCAATGTTTTGCTACTTTCTTTAAAAAATGCTTATGATAAAAAAAACGACTTTATAATTCTTTTTTTCAAAAGTTATAAGAAGCATATTGTCATCGATTCGAATAACTACCTTATGAATGACACTGAAAAGCTATTGGTGAAAAAATTTATCAAAACTTCCGTAAAAATTACAAACGATATTGAATTTAAAAACAGGGAAGCCTTTAAGGATATACAAGCCGCCTTTAAAAATGTCATGGCCGAAAGCGAGCAATGGAAAAGGCGGTTAGAACATACGCGTAGCAAGCTCGGAAAATCGTATATAGAGTTGGCCAAGAGCTATATAAAAAAACTGGCCTATGAGAGTCGTGAAGATTTTGAGTTTATTTTTGAAGATGCCGCCATTCAAAAGATCAGCGAATTTAAGGGCTCGCATGAAGCTTTAGAACATGCCTTACGGCGCACTTTTAATGTTATGAGGCAGATTTATGATAAACAAAGCGAAAATGCGCCTATGACAATACCCGGGAGTTTGATAAATTTTGAATATGTCAGCGAGCAACATAAGGAAGACTTGAAGCAAACAGGTATCAGGGAAATTGATTATGATGTCTATCATAAAACATTTCAAATGCTTGACAAATACGAAGAAGCCGTAAAAAAGCTTGTTGAAAAAGGCAAAAAAATTACCATTACCCATATTGGCAATCAGTGTAAAAGAAAAATTACGGCTGCCGCTGTCAGCGACTCCATCACAAAACATGCAGGACGCATAAAAGCACTGTTCCGAAAATATCCAGAAAGATGGCCTCTTATTAAAGAAAAGCTGGGACCTGTTAAAAATAAAATAATCAGAGATAACTTTTCCAACCTCGATTAATATAAGCTATTTTTTATGCTTATTCTCCTTTGGGAATAAGGATTTATACAGTTTGGTATAGGCACATAATTTTTTATTAACTTTGGATTCTTTTTTAATAAAAAACCTTTTCAAATCATGACTGACTACAGGCCGCCACATCCCGTTTTCTCTAAGAATATTATTGAAATGCTGACAGTTGCTAATGAATACTGCCTCTTTGTTGAAAGCATCGAAAAATACAACTATGCCGATATACTTTCCTATATGTTAAAATTAGCACCATTGCTCTATTTAAAAGGTGCTATGTTGCCTCAAATAGAAGTTAGCGATGAATGGGCAAACGAACGATTTGTTACAGAAGAGCAATATATCAATATTTATAATACCATTTTGAATAAGCTGGATAATAAAAACTTATACAAAGATGCCGACAATATCAGTATGTACGATACTGAATTGATAGAATACAATTTTGCTGAAGTATTAGCGGATGTTTATCAGGACCTTAAGGACTTTGTGTTGTTGTACCAGAAAGAAACACTGGCTGCTAAAGAAAACGCCGTGTTCAATTGCAAACTTTCATTTCAAAACAATTGGGGCAAAAAGATGGTTTCTGCCATGAAGTATTTACACTTCAAAATATCTAACGAAACCCAATCAGACTTATAGTCTGTTTTTTCATACTTTTAATATGTTTCACATATGAGGCATCAAAAGCTGCCTATACCGTAATCTATTTCAATGTTTTTGTGAATAATGAACAGGATTGATTAGCCAGACAGAAATTGCTTCGCTTTAAATAAATTTGTAATTTTGCAAATAATAAGATAAGTAAATGAAAATAAAAAATTGATGAAAGACAAGAAACAGAACACGCAAAGGTATTGTTCTTTTTGTGGGCGGCGCAAAGAAGATGTCGAATTACTCATTTCCGGCATTGATGCCTATATTTGTGAAAAATGCGTTGAACAGGCTCATGATATTGTAAAAGAAGATCTTTATGCCGGAAAGGCCAAACAGTTTGATAATTTTACGCTTAAAAAACCAAAAGAAATAAAATCATACCTTGACCAATATGTTATTGGGCAGGATGAAGCTAAAAAAGTTTTATCTGTTGCCGTTTACAACCATTACAAGCGCATCAAATTTTTGCAAGACAAACAAAAGGATGAGGTTGAATTAGAAAAATCAAACGTCATACTGGTGGGCGAAACCGGCACAGGCAAAACCCTGCTCGCCAAAACCATCGCCAAAATGCTGGAAGTTCCTTTTTGTATTGCTGATGCTACAGTACTTACCGAAGCCGGTTATGTTGGCGAAGATGTTGAAAGCGTGCTGGTGCGCTTACTGCAAGTTGCTGACTATAACGTAGCAGCTGTCGAGAGAGGCATCGTTTTTATTGACGAAATTGATAAAATATCACGCAAAAGTGACAACCCATCAATTACACGTGATGTTTCTGGCGAAGGTGTACAGCAAGCCCTCTTGAAACTTCTCGAAGGCGCCGTGATCAATGTGCCTCCTAAAGGCGGTCGTAAACACCCGGAACAAAAAATGATACAAGTCAATACAGAGCATATTCTTTTTATTTGCGGCGGAGCTTTCGACGGTATTGAAAAAATTATTGGCAACAGGCTTAACACGAATGTTATTGGCTACCAAAAAAACACCTCGGATTTATTAGAAAAAAAAGAAAACCTGCTGGCTTACATTTCGCCGCAAGACCTGAAAAGCTTTGGGCTAATTCCCGAAATTGTCGGACGCCTCCCTATTGTTTCATTTCTTAACCCTCTGGAGAAAAAAGTGCTGCGACAAATTCTGACAAAACCCAAAAATGCACTTATCAAGCAATACATTAAACTTTTTGAAATCGACGGTATCAACCTTGTCATTAAGGATAATGTACTCGACTATATTGTTGATAAATCTATTGAGTTTAAGCTGGGTGCAAGAGGCTTACGTTCTATTTGCGAACGTATCATGACTGATGCCATGTTTGAGCAACCCTCCGAAGATAAAAAAGATGTTGTGATTACGATGTCATACGCCAAATCAAAAATCGAAAAAGTTATTAAGAATAACTTAAAAGTGGCCTGAGTTTTCTTATAGCATCCCTCCTGTTGTTTGAGTAATTCAAGTAATTCTCATTTTTATGCACATAAGGTAAGTTACCTAATAGACACCACATTTTTCTAATATTTCCCTCCCAATATCCATATTCAATCTGCCTTGATTATTTAGAATATTTACATACGTCATTGTGCAAGTGCTTATACCCCCTAAACCTTTATGAAAAACGCCTGATTTATCCTCTATGTTACTGGTTTGTGGATATAGCAAAAATCCTTTATAACTCTCCCAGTAAATATTATAGGCAAACATCTGTTTCAGGTCGCTATCGGATGGTTCATTATTTTCCGGAGCTTTCCATTTAACGTCTAAAACGCTAATATCCTCTCCATGCCTATGTTTATACCGCATAATAATATCTGGTTTAATCAATTTGTTTTCCCAAAACTTTTTTGTTTTACTGTATTCAATATTTAGATTGGGGTTTTCATATTTTTTTAGCATCCTATAGATAAAAAACTCCCATAGTTTGTTCATGTCAAAAAGCAGGGCTATCATGTGTTCCTTACCACCACGTATATCAGGTGAATAATTCAGAATTATCATACGTGCAATCTGTAGGGCTTTACGATAAACAAGAGTTTTACGAGTTTCTTTAAGTTTCCCGAAATCGCTTTCACAAATGCTTGTTTCCTGCAGTTCAGGAAAATCAAGAAAAATCCTTTGTAAGCGGTCTCTAAGGTGTATGCTAATAGGCATTTTTTTTAAAAGCAGCAATGCTTTATACAAAACATTGTTGAGCAGATGCTCGTAATCATAGACCTGATGGTCAGTGTAAAAACGCTCAGCATGTATCAGGTTCTGTTGAATATTTTTCCCAAAATGTAGTTTTCCCTTCAATGTCAACACATTGCCTGTTTGTCTCCTGTATTTTCTAATAAGACCTTTGCGCATAAGCATAAGCACTTCATCAAGAAAAATCTCAAAATAAATATCAAGTATAGAGTTATGCTTGCGGTTTAAAAATGTTTCTGAAACAGAGTTGACATTAATATACCTGCAAACAGCAAGCATGTCTAACAAAACCTTCTGCCATTTGTCGTATGCCTTTTTATCGTTTTGCCCATCTTTATCAGTTTTGGGTAGTATTTCAATGGTAAGGCCACCAATTTGAATGACTCCCACATAGTTTCTGAACTTTACTCCCTTTCGTACAGGGGTAAAATAAATGTTTTTATTCCTATCGTTAAATTCTAACAGCCGCTCGAGATGGTGTTGTTTAAAAATACCATTGTCTGTATTTTCATTTACACTCAGACACTCGTGCTCAAAAACGCGGATTAAGTTCATGTTTTAGTTATAAATACTTGTAAAATCCCATTCATCACTATGTTTATACGTATATATAGGCCTGTTTTTCAAATCATCCACTATGCCATTGCTGTTGTAATTATCAAAATGGGCAAAGCCTTTTTCAAAATCCTTTTCTTTGCAAATAAACGAATTACCTAATACAAGCCCAATTTTTCCGAAATCGCCGAAAAAATACTCTTCAAGCAGTGGTATTACCTGATTTTTAAAACAATTGATAAGCCCATCTTTATCTTTTATTTTCATAAAATATGAATGACCTAAGCAGTGGTCTTTATCTATAAGTTTTTCAATTCTTATATTTATGGTTTTTAGCATTTCAACGACATCAATATTTTCAATCATGCCTCCACTGCCTTTCAAGTCGCCATACTCTTTTATCAAATCAGGGTTGGGTGCGATTTCTTCAAACACAAATCGCCTTCTGAGTGCTGTATCTAGTGCTTCCACACTCCTGTCAGCCGTATTCATAGTGCCAATAATGTAAAGGTTTGCCGGTACTGCAAAAGGCTCTTTTGAATAGGGCAGTATTAGCTCAATGGTTTCAGGCATACCAGCACGTTTATCTTCTTCAATAAGCGTAATGAGTTCCCCAAAAATGGAAGCCACATTGCCTCTGTTTATTTCGTCTATGATGAGTACAAATGGCTTTCCTTTACTGCTATTAAAATCCTCTTTGCATAATGAGTTTGCTATTTGTTTTTTCTCGTCATAATCAATCTTTCTTTCATCATTTTCGACCTTTTGTAGCTTTTTTATTTTCTTAATGGCATTAAGAACAGTCCAATATGATGTTGAATTACAACCACCGATTATTTCTCTAAAAGTATCACTTATATTAGAAACATCATCAATATTATCAATGGCCGAATAAAGTTTTGAAAGGCGGGACTTTGAAACAGTATATGTTCGTGAACCATTAGGATGCTTAACAATAACATTCCCTTGTTGAGAAATACCATCAACTATAAGCTTAGAGCCTGTTTTTGTTTTAAGTTCTACAGCTTCTTCCGCGAACATCTTTTCTTCTATTGATTCAATAAAGTTTCTGAACAATACAGAAAAATCCATTACTGCTCCTGTTTCTTTTTTTTCTAATTGCTTGGCTATTGTGAAAGAAGCTTCAATACTTATTTTCTTGAAAATACCATCCTCCACTCTATAAATTACAGGGTCGCCTTCTTTTTCAGGTTCTATTGGCTTTATTCCTTCAACAAAATCTTCATAACTCATGCTTTGGTGAAAGGTAGTAAACACAATTTGCTTTTCTTTAACAAGTCGTTCGTACTCCTTTTTTATTAAAGTCCTTTCTTGTTTTAGGTTGAACTTCGGGTTTGCAATACTGACAGCTTTATTAATGGTGTTGAATGTTTTACCTGTGCCGGGAGGGCCAAAAAGAATATGGTTTAACGCTTGCTTTTCTTTTATGTCTTGCTCTATAATAGAATTAATAGGTAAAAGTTCTTTAATTTTTTTCAGGTACTTCCCTTTAGAATAATTTGTCAAAGTTTTTTGTGTTAGATTGAAATCAACAAGCCAGTTACCTTTTAAATGCCAATTTACTTTACGACAGCTTTTATAATCAGTTCTTTTATTATCATAATAATAATCTGAAACGACCTCTCCATAACCAATCAATTCTTTTGAGCCGTTTTTTACAATTATTATATCTCCAACAGCCATTATATCTCTAAACTCATAATTAGCCAGAGAATCATGATTTTTATTTCTTTTTTGTTTATCAAAATCTTGTAGTGTTTTAGTTATTTCTTTTTTGCTTGCATATTGTTTTAAATCTCCAAGTTCATCCCAGCCTAAGGCCATAATGCCATTTTTATAAAACTCATCCCATTTCACAGCATTTCTGCCGGGTGCATAAAGCCAGTATTTTTTTTGTGTCATATTTTCAATTATTTCTAATATTGCATTGTATTCATCTTCTGTAGCGGTAAAATTTGTCCCCTGATTGCCAATCTTCAATTGGGATAGTGCCTTAACTGTTTTAAAATCTTCCTTCCTAAGTGGTTTATCATAAAGATTATGGGTAATTTTAATTTTTACTCTTTTGGCTTTAGTATTTTTAGCTTTTTCTGCATAATACTTTATTTCGTTGTCTTCATCAAATCCCTCATATACATCCGAAACAACCTCCCCCAAAGCGTAACAACCTGATTTTTCTCCTGTTACCCATAAGATAAATTTATCTCCTGCTTTAATTTTGCTTGCATGGGCTTTCACACTCCAAGAACCCACAGCATTATCTTTTAATGCTTCTGTAATGTTATAATATTTATGGTCACCCTGAAAAATCCAATAACTCTTACTGCCCCACATATAAGCCAAATGAGAAACTTCACTGTAAGGTTTTTGAATGTGTACTTTTATTTCTTTTAAAACTTTTAAATAGTCGGATAATGTTTTTACTTCCGGTTTAATACCAAAAGTTTTTAAGTAATCTTTATATTTATCAATGGGATAAAACTCATCCGCATTCAACCAAAACAACCCTTGTGTTAGTTTGGCTATCCGGATGCCTCTCATGGCTAAAACCTTTGAAAAAGTACTTTCTTGTAAACTGCCAGAAACTGCTTGTTCTGCCAAGTCCCATAAAAGCCCCATGTCTTCCTTTTTTCTGTCTTTTTCATTTGCAAAATATCTTAATGCTATAGACATTGCTGATGGTATGCCAGCATAACCATCCGGTATTTCATTCACAACTTTAATTTCATTATTCAATTTTTGCAGCCATTTCTTTCTATCTTCTATCGAACTGTATTTCTGAAAAAACGCAAAGAAAGTAAACGGATCCATCACTTCCAAGGGCTTTTCTCCATCTTTCGTTTTATCCATCATATTGCTTCCTACACCAATCTTTTTTAACAGCAGGCATAATTCTTTTTGCCGCTTTCTATACGGCAAAATCCATTTAGCTATGGCTTTGTAAAAGGGTACCCAAGTGTACATATCTTTGTTTCTTTTAAAATTAATAGTTGCAAATTCTCTTTCAAAAGTAGCATTTTTTTGACATATTAATCAAATAAAAAAGCTGCTTCAAAACAATTATGCTATGAGATATGTAACAAAATATTGTCACCAAAGTTAAAAAGACATTTTTTCCTGTATTGCCCATTTTTCACCCATAAACAGTTCTAAAGTTCAATTTGGGATGGGCTTATGCATTTCAAAAAAACATATACCTAATACCCTCCTGACTTATCTTTTTATTCGGTATGTAATCATTATGTGGAAAAAAAATGAAAATATAGCATTCAATTTTCAAAAAAATGATTATATTTGAATTATAATAAAATTTAACCTTAAATTTTTGTATCATAAATAGACGCATATCTTATTTTTATAGGATACTTCTATCAGCATCAATTGCAATTGTAATAAGTACAAGTTGCAAAAAAGATGACGAAGATTCAACTCCCCCCACAACAAATGGGAATTTCACTTTTACATGTGGCGAAGCATTTACAGACATTAGAGATGGTACTGTTTACCCTACCGTACAAATAGGCAACCAGTGCTGGATGGCAAAGAACCTTGCTTATTTACCCGATGTTGTAAAGCCCGACAGTGGTTCACAAACAACTCCTCTTTATTATGTTTATGATTATAATGGCACAAGTGTAAATGCTGCCAAAGAAACTGAAAACTACACGATCTATGGTGTTTTATACAACTGGGCGGCAGCTATGGCCGGTTCCGAAAGCAGCAGCAACAACCCTAGCGGTGTGCAAGGTATATGTCCACAAGGTTGGCATATACCAAGCGATGCCGAATGGACGCAGCTGAGTGATTATTTAGGGGGGGGCAGATGTTGCAGGAGGTAAACTTAAAGAAACAGGTACTAACCTATGGCATAGTCCAAATACAGGTGCAACTAACGAAACCGGTTTTACAGGTATTCCTGGCGGCATTCGCGACTTACAAGTAGGATGTTTCGAAGCCGATGGCGTCTTCGGTTACTGGTGGACTTCCAAGGAGAACAGTCCAACAGCTGCCTATACACGCTATATGTATTATTACAGTGCTGACATAAGAAAACAATCCCTCAGTAAAGCATTTGGAATTTCTGTGCGTTGCTTAATGGATAATTAATTTATTATTTGCTTATTACCAACGCAAACCAACATTTTTTTTAGTTTACTAAAATACAGGATCACCATAATTCACACGATTCGACAGGCTCAATGTAAAAAAGTTTTATCTTTGTTGGTCATTCTGTTGATAGATGCGCCACCTAAAAGCCTAACCGCCGGAACGTTGGCGCTCATGCAGGGAAACAGCAGCATAAGACTGAAACGCAGTAAAATTGTTTATATTTGAGAAAAAAACATAAATGACAAAAGAGTCGGAAATCATATTTTACCAAACTGATGATGGAAATATAAAAATTGAGGTTTTCTATCAAGATGAGACTTTTTGGATGACTCAAAAAAAAATAGCTGAGTTATTTGGAGTTCAAAGACCTGCTATAACAAAACATTTGAAAAACATTTTTAATTCCGGAGAATTAGAAGAAGGTTCAGTTAGTTCCATTTTGGAACATACTGCAGAGGATGGAAAAATCTATAATACAAGGTTTTATAATTTAGATACAATAATAGCGGTTGGCTATAGAGTTTAAGTTACTTACAGATTTAAACTGCAATCAAAAAAACACTTTTTTTTTCTATTTTTGTCAAAATTTTATCATACTTGATATTATTTATTTAATTATTAGCTATATTTCAAACAACCAAAATCACTGAAAATGAGAAAAAGAATATTATTTATTTTATCGTTAGTTGTGGTCTTTCAAAGTGCCTACACAGAGAATGACAGTATTGAAGCGCCTACTTATAGTAGTAATGTATGGGGAAATATTTTTACAGCTTTTTACTATGTTCCGGGAGAAAAGCTTATGCCCGACAAAGGTTTTGAGCTGTCAACGGGGCTGCTGGGCTACAGAGGGCAGTGGGGCGACAGAGCGAGTGCCACTTTGATTTACGATGTTTTCCGCACCACCAGTCGGATACAGGTTACAGATACCGCCGGCACAGAAATGGATGTCAGCTACGGCTTTTTAGGAAGCGATTACACGGGCTTCCTTAAAATGGCTCAGATTGATTATAAGATTAATTCGTGGCTGGATTTTTCAGTGGGGCAGCTTTTAAATCAGCAGTACTTGACATATCAGGACAGATTTTGGGGCTTCAGGTATGTGGCTTTTACCTTTCAGGAGATGAACAGGTTTGGCGCGCAAGCTGATTTTGGCGCACGTCTGACTTTCAAACCCCACGAGGACCTCGCTGTATCTATCGGAGCCGTTAATGGCAATGGCCCTTTCAGAGTGCAGGGCGCCGATGGCCATCTGTTATATTCTACGAATATAGAATGGACGCCTTTGGATGGCTTTATTCTTAAATTATACGCTGACCATTCTTCAGTAAAAGGTTTGCCTGACAGAAACGCCTTTTCCTTTTTCACGGGCTACAGAACCGGCGACTGGCGCTTAGGCCTTGAAGTCAACCATGTTGAAAACCACTTAAACAATAAAGCCAACGCTCTTAGCGGCACCTCTGTTTATGGGGCTTACAAAATTTCGGAAGGCTGGCATATACTTGCCCGCCATGATTATATCAAAAAGAGTATGGCTTATGAAGACGCCCATTATGTTATTGGAGGTGTAGAGTATGAGCCTTACCGCGGCTTCTACAGCTCGTTGAATTACCGTTATTTATCGGAGGGTGATATATCCTCTATCTATATCAGCTTTGGCACAAGGTTTTAAGCTTATGAGCCGCTCGGCGCTATAAATATCTGGAATTTATTCGGTTTTATTAGCCTTGAAAAAATTTGGCAAGGAAACTATAGGTGCAATAAGCAGCGACACTATCATGCCTAATGTCCCTGCCCCGGGTGCTCCATAATACCACGACAAAGCCGAACCTTCGGGTTGGCCCTGCCCTATAGAATATAATATCAAGCAGGTAGCCAAACCAAGAAAAGCCGAAGTGAGCGCTCCTGCTTTAGTAATCTTTTTCGACATCAGCCCCCACACAAAAGGCCCTAAGAAAAATGACCCTATAGCCCCCCAAGAAACGCCTAATATTTCGACAATGATATCAAATTCTACAAGAGCCAGTAGAACGGCAAGAAATACAAACACACCGCTCATAACGCGCATAAGGCTTGTCAGGGTTTTATCAGAAGCTTTTTTGTTAATAAAGCCGGCATAAAAGTCCTTACTAATAGCAGAACTGGAAATAAGCACCAGAGCAGCCAATGTTGACATACTGGCCGCCAGTATCAAAATCAAAATGATAATAGATAAGCCCCCCGGTAGCATATTGGTAAGCACCTCCGGCATTAACCTGTCGAAGTTGGGAACGGCAGCCCCTGTTTCGGTAATATGAAACAAATGCGCCTGGTCGGGATTGTCTGGTCTTATAAATACCCTTGTTGTAGAGCCTACAAAAAAGCCCACAAATGAAATCAGCAGTGCAAAAAAGGTAGAGGCTATCATCCCTATGCGAATGGATTTTTTATCTTTAATAGCGTAAAACTTCTGTACAAGCTGCGGCAGCGCAAAGGGAGCTACTGCTGTAAGAAAAACAAGAGCAAACAAGGGGAAAAAGCCGGGAGGTCCAACAGGAGCCGTAAGCCCGGGGTTAATATCATTAAGAGACTGGGTAATACCGGACAGTCCCCCACCCTTATTAATTGTAAAAATAAGCAAAATTGATACAGAGACAACCATTATCATTCCGAATATGACGTCAATAAGAGCCATAGATTTATAACCGCCTAGAATAATATAAGTCGCCGTAAATACGCCTATAATAGTCAAAGCAATCCAGTACTCAATATTGAAAGAGATTTCAAAGAGATATGACAACCCCATAAAAACAGCAGCCGAATAAGGTATCATAAAGATAAATATTACCAGTACTGCCGCAAGCTTTAAAAAACTGCTATTGAAGCGTTTTTCTAGAAACTCACTCATGGTACTGACACCATATTCCGTTGACATTTTCTTTATTCTCCAGCCTATTAAGGCCCAAACAGCCAAAACGCCTATAAAAGCATTGCCAAAAGTTATCCAAAGACCCGAATAACCAAAGCCCCACCCCACTTTTCCGGCAAACCCTATAAACATAACAGCCGAGAAATAGGCTGTACCATAAGAAAAGGCCGAAAGCCAAGGACCCACATTCCCTCCTGCCAGAAAAAAGTCATTAAAAGACTTTGTCCTCCGCATACCAATAATACCAATAACGACAACAAGAATAGCATATAAAGCAACTACTACAACTTTACTAATCATTTTTTTTACTTTTTTTGTTTAGCTTTCAAAAATATAAAAAAAACACATATCAAACTTCTCTATTATTTTGTCTATGGCATATTTATATATTTTAAAAAATAAAAATAATATATTGACATAAATATTTAAAACAAACATATAGGATAATTATTAATATTATATGTATTCATGGGATATTCCATCACAATATAAAATATTCATAAAAAAAGTTTTACTTTCCTTATAGAACATCTTATTTTCAAAAAAAAATGTTTCTCTGCTACTATTGATTTTTTCTGGCGTAAGGTACGGCACTTTGCGATCCCCAGATGCCGGCTTTATACTTATAATAACCGGCTATGGCTATCATGGCAGCATTATCAGTGCAATACTCAAAAGGAGGAATGTGAAGCTTCCACCCTTTTTCATTAGCCAGGTCTTTGAGTCTTTGTCGTAAAGATGAATTAGCAGAAACACCTCCGGCAATGGCTACACGCTTTATTTTAGTATCCTCTACAGCCATAGTCAGCTTGTGCAACAATACATCAATAATAGCCTTTTGGATAGAAGCACACAAATCATTAAGATTTTTTTTAATAAAATCGGCATCACTTTTCAAATGATCTCTGATAAGATATAAAAAAGATGTTTTAAGACCAGAAAAGCTATAATTATAGCCGGTCACCTTCGGATGTGGCAATTTAAAAGCTTCACTATTACCATCCTGAGCATGTTTGTCAATAAGTGGGCCTCCCGGGTACGGCAACCCCAATATTTTAGCAGCTTTGTCAAAGGCTTCTCCAGCAGCATCATCAATGGTTTGTCCAAGCAATTCAAATTGAAAGTAGTCTTTGATAATCTCTATTTGCGAATGGCCTCCGGATACTGTCAAACATATAAAGGGGAGTTCGGGTGGTTCCGTGTTGTTGTTATGAATAAAATGTGCTAAAACATGCGCCTGCAGGTGGTCAACTTCTATCAGCGGGATATTCATCCCAAGTGCCATAGCTTTGGCAAATGAAGTGCCTACCAATAAAGAGCCAAGCAAACCGGGTCCACGGGTAAAAGCAATGGCATGAAGCTTATCTTTTGTAATGCCTGCTTCTCTAAAAGCCACATCAACAACAGGAACAATATGCTGCTGATGAGCCCGCGAAGCCAACTCAGGCACAACACCTCCGTAGCCCTTGTGAACTTCCTGACCGGCTATTTTATTGGCAAGGATTTTGTTGTCTTTTAGTATGGCTGCTGAAGTGTCATCGCATGAAGTTTCAATACCCAATATATAAATACTCATTGTTTTTTATTTTATTTGCAAAAATATTATGAATTTTTATCATATTGATGCTAATTTTGTGTTTTTAATATAAATGCGTAGATTATACAGAAAATATAAGGTGATCTTTTACTTGACTATTATTTTAGTAGTCTTGCCTCTAAGCTTTTATTCAATACTACGCTCCTCATCAGTTCAGACCTTTCTGACTCAAAAAGCCGCAGCTTATTTATCCGGTCAACTAAATACTCAGGTAAAAGTGGGTGGCATTGACATATCGTTATTCCTTGATGTAATAATTGAAGATGTTCATATTAAAGACTTGTATAACAATGACATATTAGTAGCAGAAAAGATTATTTTTGATATCCACCGCATAAGCTTTATGGCCAGAAAAGTTACTTTTCGCAAGATTGGTCTGGAAAACACTTCTTTCAATTTACGCAAATACGAGGGTTATGAGGAGGTTAATCTTAAATTTTTAATTGATTACTTTTCATCTGATAAGGAAAAAGATCCGCATAAGATACCCTGGGCCTATGAAACACGCCGACTGTTTCTCAATAATGTTGATTTTAAGCTACAAGATTATAATCATGAATTTACCGATAAAGGCATGGACTTCAATAACCTTGATATAGGTGGTATTCATGCTGATTTTCGTCGTATTAGTATCAACGGGGACACCATTAATTCTTATATTAAAAAGTTATCCTGCAAAGATAAAAGTGGTTTTCATCTTCAGAATTTTTCTGGCGTGGTTTCCCTTTCCTCAACATTTTTGGACATCAACAAACTGCATATAAAAACACCGGAATCGGAACTGCGTATGGACCTCCTGTTTGAATATGATTCATTTCCTGCTTTTAATGATTTTGTAGAATTGGTTGATATTGATGTGGTTTTTGATAAAGCTGTTTTAAACCTTGAAGATATTGCCTATTTCGCTCCCGACATGTTTGGCATGTATAATAAAATCGGTATTGATGGCAACTTTCGTGGAACGGTAAGTAATTTACGCGGACGCGATGTCATTATAAAATATGCAGACCACACCTCTTTAAATGGTGATTTCAGACTAACAGGGCTGCCCGATATAAGCAATACTTTTATCAATTTTAATATTGATATGCTGACCACTAAGCATGCTGACCTGAACAGCTTTTTGCTGCCAAACAGCAACCATGAAACTATAAGCCTTTCCCTGCCTGATGCTTTAGAAAACCTTGACCTGATAACATTTTCCGGTAATTTTACCGGCTTTATTGATGACTTTGTAGCTTACGGTGATTTCAATTCGGCACTGGGAAAGATTAAGTCCGACCTTTTGGTCAGAAGGGGTGATCATCAGGAAATTTCTTACAGGGGGCAGTTAGCTGTTTCGGAATTTGATATTGGAAGCCTGATTGCACCACAAAGTGGACTCGATAAAATATCCTTCGACTTTGACCTTCAGGGCAAAGGTTTAAGCCTCGATAATGCTGACCTTACTGTAAATGGCACCATTTCTTCCTTCGTTTTTAATGATTATAACTATAAAAATATATCTATCAATGGTGACCTTGTTAATAAAATGTTTACGGGTTACCTCGATATTTTTGAAGATAATATAGATATGGATTTTCAAGGCATTGTTGACTTTTCACATGCCAAGCCTCTTTTCGATTTTTCAATGGATATCAACAAAGTTAAACTGCACAAACTGCGCATGACTAATGATGAGGTTGAAAGGACTTTATCTGCTTACCTTAAATGTCGTTTTAATGGTACAAATATCGAGGACATTGGAGGCCTTTTCAGGTTGAATGATATTACATTTACTGAAGACGACAAATCCCTGGAAATTAATGAAATTTTCTTAACCAATGCTGCTGAAGATAATAAATACAAAAATCTTGTCATCCATTCAGAGCTTTTTCAATTCAATATTGAGGGCTTTTTTAAGTATAGTGATTTGCCATCAGCTTTTGCAGGCCTATTGAACAACTACCTTCCCTCCTATGTAAAACATACAGACACTGAAATTCCCGCTTTAAATGATACCCGCTTCAGTTATAATTTAAAACTATTAAACAGCAAGCCTCTTACTGATTTTTTTATCACAGCTTTTGAAATTTCTGATGACTTTTTCATCACAGGTCAATTCAACGGTTTGGATGGCCTGTTATCTGTTGATGCAGCATCAGATTATATTTTTATTAACAATATGTTGATGCAGAACTGGTTTCTTAATGTTTACCCCAAAGCAAACACCCTTAAAGTCAACAGCGGCGCCCGGCATTTTATCTTAAACGAGGACATGCAGCTTGACGACCTTTCACTTAATGCTCAAAGCAGAGAAGACAGTATTGTCTTTGACCTGCAATGGTTTAACATTGCTAAAAACATGCGTAACAGTGGCGATATTAATGGCTTTTTATCCTTTGAAGATGCCCCGGAAATTGAGCTTAAGTTTTTAAGGGGACGCATTTTTATTAATGATTCATTGTGGGTTGTCAACCCCTTAAACAGAATAAGCTTTGACACTTCTGCTATTGCCATTAGCGATTTGTCATTCAGCCATAAAGACCAAATGATAAAAATTGACGGACATCTATCAGAAGATGCAGAAAAGTCGCTGGATTTAAGCTTTGACAATTTTGGGATTTCCGATTTCAATCCTCTGTTAGCTGCTCAAAACATACAGCTTGACGGAATTTTGTCAGGCTACCTTTCAATTTACGATGTTTATGGGGCGCCCGGCTTTATTACAGATATTAAAATTGATAATTTTCATTTTAATGATGATATGTTGGGCAATCTAATTTTGAACAGCAACTGGGATAGACAAGCTGAAAGGATTTATATTAATTCCGATATTATTTACGTTGGCAGTATAGGCTCTAACCGCCCATTTGCTGCGCAGGGTTATTATTACCCTAATCGCGAAGAGGACGCACTTGATATCCATGTCACTTTTGAAAATTTTCGCTTAGAGCTGATTCAGGCTTATTTGTCTTCCTTCAGTTCTGATTTCAGGGGCTTGGCAACAGGCCAGGTTCATATTGAGGGAAGTACGGCTCAACCTGATTTCAATGGACTTATAAGTCTTAGAAGAGCCTCACTAAAAATTGACTACCTGAATACCATATACTCTTTTTCAGATGACATTGCTGTTTCGAGAAACGCATTAACATTCGATAATATTACCCTTAATGATGTTCGTGGTGACAGGGCTCTTTTTAACGGGCAGATACAGCATGAAAACTTCAACAACATGGTGCTTGACTTAAACTTTAGCATGCAAAATTTTATGTGCCTCAACACTACTATGGCCGATAATGATGATTTTTACGGAACCGCTTTTGCTACCGGTTCAGTGCGCATACATGGCCCGGTAGATAATATTACCATGGATATTTTGGCACGCACAGAGCGTCAAACACGTATATTTTTACCACTTCAGGCAGCCGGTGAAGTAAGGGAAAACAGATTTATAACTTTTGTTCAGCATGATATTATTGAAGAAAATGAAGTTATTATCACTGAAGCACGTACCGAAGCTAATTTAACTCTTAACCTTGACCTTGAAGTGACCCCGGAAAGTGAAGTGCAAATTATTTTCGATGCTCAGGTAGGCGATATTATTAGGGCCCGTGGAAATGGAAATATACAAATGGAAATCAATATGCTGGGCGATTTCAGAATGTTTGGCGATTACATTATTCAGGAGGGTGATTATTTATTTACCTTACAAAATGTTATTAACAAAAGGTTTAGAATTGAACAAGGCAGCCGTATCAACTGGGTAGGCGACCCAATGACAGCCAATGCTAATATCAAAGCCATTTACCAGCTCAGGGCACCCTTGCACGATTTGTTTATTGCCACTGCCGACACATCAAGAGAACACAGAAACCGTGTACCTGTAAATTGTATTCTTGATATGAGCGGCTATTTATTCAATCCTGAAATTGCTTTTGATATTGATTTACCTGCCAGTGATGAAAATACCAGAAATCAGCTTCGCTCAATTGTTAATACAGAAGCAGAAATGAACAGGCAAATGTTTGCTTTGTTAGCTCTGAACAGATTCCTGCCTCCTACCAGCGACTTTGCCGGCATGGATATTGCCACAGGACTTGAAGCTACCTCAACAGAAATGCTCTCAAATCAGCTTAGCAACTGGCTATCGCAAATCAGCAGCGATTTTGACCTGGGTGTTAATTACAGAATGGGCGACGAGATAACCAGCGACGAAGTTGAAGTAGCATTATCTACGCAACTGTTTAACGACAGAGTTCTCATAGACGGCAGTGTGGGAACCTCAGCAACAGGACAAAACACAAGTCAGCTGGTGGGTGATGTCAACGTTGAGTTAATGATAACAGAGGATGGAAAATTCAGATTGAAATTTTATAATAAATCAAATACTTTTGATATGTTAAAGCACACTGCACCCTACACTCAGGGCGTGGGGCTTTTTTACAGGAGGGAGTTTGATAGTTTTAATGAGCTTTTGCGACGAAACAATTAAAGCATTACACTTTTCTTTAAAAAGTCTTTTTAAGTACTTTAACCTGTCCTCTTTTTTACTAAAAAGTTCTTATAAAAGGAATAAAACAAGAAATATGAATAGAGTATGCGTATTTTGTGCTTCATCAAATGGAAGTTCTAACGCTTTTTTAAACAGTGCCTACATACTGGGCTCTTTATTGGCAGAAAACAATTTATCATTGGTTTACGGTGGCGCAAAGGTAGGCTTAATGGGCAAGGTTGCTGATGGTGTTATTGATAACGGTGGGAAGGTAACAGGCGTGCTGCCTCATTTTTTCAACGAAGAACACATAGCGCATGCTGCTATAAACGATATGCGTTTGGTCCGTTCAATGGATGAGCGCAAGAAGCTTATGATAGACATTTCAGATGCTTTCATAGCGCTACCCGGCGGTTTTGGCACTCTGGATGAGATTTCGGAAGTATTATCATTAGCTCAGTTGGGGCAGCACGTAAAGCCTTTAGGTTTACTTAACATTAATAGTTTTTTCGACCCGTTACTGCAAATGTTTAAAGAAATGGCTCATTACGATTATCTTAAAAATGCACATATGTCTCTTTTTATTGATAAAGAGAATCCCCGGGAATTATTGTCTGCCCTAATGGAATACAAAGCTCCTGCTTTAAAAAAATGGATTTAAGCTTTTGACGCATCACTTCTTTTTACTGCGTGGGTGATGCTCAAGAATTGTACTACGCAGGAAAGCTCTGTCCAAATGTGTGTATATTTCAGTTGTAGTTATAGACTCATGTCCAAGCATTTCCTGAACAGCCCTTAGATCGGCTCCGCCTTCAATAAGGTGGGTAGCAAATGAGTGTCTGAACGTGTGCGGGCTGATTCTTTTTTTCAGCCCCACCCTTAAAGCTAAATCTTTGATAATTGTAAAAACCATTACCCGTGTAATCTTATCGCCATAACGGTTTAAAAAAAGAATATCCTCGCATTTTTTCTTTATTTTATTCTGAGAACGGTATGAATCCATATAGAGTTTGATATTTTTTAATGCATAACTGCCTAAGGGTACCAAACGCTCCTTGTTACCCTTGCCTGTTACTTTAATAAACGCATCTTTAAAGGAAATATCAGAAATCCTTAAGTTGACAAGTTCAGAAACCCTTAAGCCGCAACCGTACAATGTTTCAAGCATAGTCTTATTTCTTTGCCCCTCTGGTTTACTCAGGTCTATAGCATTGATAAGTTTGTCAATTTCAGGCAGAGATAGTATGTCAGGTAGTTTTCTACTTACTTTAGAGTATTCAATGAGTTCCATCGGGTCATCCTCAATGACATTTTCCATCAATAAATATTTATAAAAGGCCTTAATACCGGAAATAATTCTATTTTGTGAAGTCGCATTATAGTTTTTTGCATTAAGCCATTCAATAAATTTTTGAATATCATTATTGTCAATCTGTTGAGGTGATTTATCAGCTCTATTTTGAGATTTCAGAAATACAATGAGTTTATTTACATCGTGTACATAAGCAGTAACAGAATGCTCTGACAGGGATTTTTCAATTTTTAAAAATGATTTAAAACCATTGATATATGAATGCCACATACGACCTATTTTAATTAACCGGGAAATTATTTACTATCTTGCACCTCTTCTATGTTTACGCAGGTCTCTGAGTAGTATTCTTTTAAATTCCTTTTCAGCTTCATATAACATGACGACCTTTTTAACTGGTAAAACTTCCAAAAATTTATCATGATAATCTTTTCTGAATTCTAACATACTCTCAAGCCTTTCAATTTCTGCTAAGGCCATTTTTTGAAGTTCTTCTTCACTAAGCGCATCATAGTCAATATTTTTATCATCCTGACGCATTCTGTGTTGTCTGTTCATTTCACGTTTTTTTTTCATGTATTCGTTATACACGGGCCAAAAATTCTGTGCTTCCTGAGGTGTCAATCCTACTCTTTCTGTTATGAAGGCAATACGGCGCGCTTCAAATTCTTTTTGACGTTCCTGAAAGTGGTGCCTGCGTTCCAGGTTTGGTGCTCTTTCGGGATGACCCTGAGAAAACACATAAAATGGAAACATTAAAAGTAAAATCATTACAATGTTTAAAAGTTTAGTTTTCATGGTGTTATTCTTTTTAAAATTAATAAATACTTTATGTTGTTATTCAAAAAAATCATAAACAAAGTCATCATCCCAGCTATTTTCAATTAAATAGTTAAGCATGACTTCAGACATATCTTTTTCATAAAAATCATCATCTTCGTAGCCGTTGAGTAAGATAAGTTGTTCGATGTCATATATACTTAAATCAAATAATACCAAATCAATATAATCATCAAACATCTCTGTTGGTTTATCGCTTATGGTTTCCATCGTTTCAAAAGGCTTTTGTATATGAATTAGAAAAAACAACAAAGCGCCTGCTATGAGCAAAGCAAAGCCTGCTGCATACTTATAAAATACCGTTCTTGTTTTGGTTTTTGGTTTTTGGGCCTTAATGTTTTTTAAAATACTATCAGGCAAATTGTCAAAATAGTTTTCAGGTACCAAAAAGGGATTATCTTTGTTATTGTTTGGTGTATTATCAATATTTATTTTTTCCTTTTCCATATTTTAGTGTTTCAATAGTTTAGATAAAAAATAAAAGCAATGGTTTAATTGTTTTTTAAAAATTGTTCTATTTTTTTTACTGCTATGTGATAAGAAGCTTTAAGAGCACCGACAGACGTATTTAAAATAACAGCCATTGTGTCGTATTTCATTGCGTCAAAATATTTCATATTAAAAACGATTCTTTGTTTTTGAGGCAATGTTAGTATTGCTTTATGAAGCTTTAGCTGAACATCATCTGCATTGAAAAAGCTGTCATCTATCAGCTTATTTTGCAAATGGCTTTCATAGTTATTAAAAGGCAAAAAGTAGAACCGTTTTTTACGGTTCAAAAAAGTAATGGCTTCATTAGTTGCAATTCTGTATATCCAGGTAAAAAGCTTGGATTCTTTTTTAAAAGCATGAAGGTTATGCCATATTTTAACAAAAGTATCCTGGGTAAGGTCGTCAGCATCCTCATGAAGAATGACCATGCGTCTGATATGGAAGTAAACCGGCTTTTGATACTTCTTGAGCAGAATATTAAAAGCTTTTTCTTTAGTTTTTTCAGCAGCAAACAGTGAAAGAATTTCACTATCGTCATAAGATTTCATAGGAGCCTAGCTTAAAAAACCATTCATGGCCAGGTGCTGCTATTTACGTTTCATCACCACTTCAGCAGCATTTGCAATGTTATGAGCATCAAGACCGTACAATGTCATAAGTTCATCAGGCTTACCACTTTGTCCAAACTCATCTTTAACACCAATAAATTCAATTGGTGTGGGAAAGTTTCCTGCCAGCAAGCCGGCAATACTTTCGCCCAGACCTCCGTAAATATTATGTTCCTCAGCAACAACAGCACATTTGGTTTTCTTTACAGAAGATATGACTAAATTATTATCTAAAGGTTTAATGGTGTGAATATTTATTATTTCTGCGCTAATACCTTTATCGGCAAGCATGTATGCTGCTTCAATAGACTTCCAGACAAGGTGTCCGGTTGCAAAAATACTCACATCAGTACCTTCATTAACTACAATTCCTTTTCCTATTTCAAACTTTTGATTTTCTTGTGTAAAGTTGGGCACTGCCGGTCGTCCGAACCTTAGATAAACAGGCCCTTTGTGTTTAGCAACGGCTATGGTCGCTGCTTTCGTTTGGTAAAAATCGCAGGTGTTTATAACAGTCATGTGGGGCAGCATTTTCATAAGTCCAATATCTTCTAGTATTTGGTGTGTCGCCCCATCTTCTCCTAAAGTAATACCAGCATGAGAAGCACAAATTTTCACATTTTTATCAGAGTAAGCAACTGACTGTCTAATCTGGTCATAAACGCGGGCTGTAGCGAAATTTGCAAAAGTGCCTGCAAATGGTATCTTGCCTCCAATAGATAGTCCTGCTGCAATGCCTATCATGTTAGCTTCAGCGATACCAGTTTGAATAAATCTATCGGGAAATTCATTTTTAAAAGCATCCATTTTCAGGGAACCGGTTAAGTCGGCACATAAAGCAACTATTTGAGGATTCTGACGCCCTGCTTCTAACAACCCTTCACCAAACCCTGAGCGGGTATCCTTTTTAAAAAGTATTTCAATCTTTTTCATAAAATTTATTTTTTCTTTCAAAGTTTTACATAAAAACTCTAACCGTTTCTGTTCTTCCTGATTCAATTATAAAGCTTCTTTCTACCGTGTTGATAGAACGCCGCGCATGTTTAGGTCTGAATACAACCCTGTAAGAGCCTGGTTGTAAAATGATAGACTCCTGTGTGTTGCCTTCTTGGAGATTATAAATAAGTCGGAGTTTATGACCTTCTTCCACATATAAGCTGCCATAGCCGGAAGCAGGCTTCTGAATAACTGCTATCCCGGGCTGCGGTATTTCTACTGTGGTTGTAGAATTTTGAGCCACTTCTACATTATTGATATGCATACGTGGCAAACATAAAACTTCAATGTCGTAAGTGCCTACTAAATATTTCTCGACGTTATCAAAATCTTGCACATTTAATGTTTCCATGCTGTTATTTTTTCTTATAATAGCCTGTAAACCCCTGTAAAGTGGGCGCCCAGCTACTTTCAACATCAAATAGCCCTGCGGTGCATCCACGGCAATGATATTATGTTTGCCCAAAGTAAGTTTAAAGCTATCAGTTTGCACCGGGGGTATGGTATGCACTACCATCTTGTATGTGGTTAAATGGTCAATAACCAGCGTATCAGGGTTTCCTCTATGATTCATAGTATGTATGAAATTGTAGCGGAGCGCCCCTGAGTAGTAATCGTAAAAACTCATGTTAACATTAGACTCCGTAGGATTGCCATAAATATCGAGCAAATTTACCTGAGCAGTAGTTTGATTAAGAATTTGAGTTATAACAGCATTAAGCGCAATGACAAATTGTTCTTCACTGGAGGCATCATAATATTCGCCCACACATTCAAAATCTGCCCTAAAATCGCGTCCAATACCAATTACGAAAGGTCTAAGCACAATACCCTTTTCCTGCAATTCTCTTGATGCTGCACAGGGGTCTCCACCACACTCCTCAATACCATCCGTAATAAGAATAATAATATTGCGGCAGTTGTCGCAATGGGGGAAATCATTAGCAGCTTTTTCTAGTGATTTGGCTATGGGGGTTGTGCCTCTAGGGACTATAGTTCTAAGTTTATTTTTTATACGCGGCACATTGTTTGGCGCAAAGGGTATCTCGAGAGCAGTATCATCACAATCTTGAGGAGGAAACTGCTTTTGATGACCAAAAACTCTTAGGGCTAATTCAACGTTATCAACATTTTCAAGACTGTCAAGTAAGTTATTGAGCAGCCGACGTGCTATGTTAATACGCATATCACTTTGCCAGCGTGCATACATACTTTGTGAGGCATCAAACACAAATAAAATACGGGTGGTCGGCTCCGGCAAGTCTCTCGATCTGTCAGGCCTCGTTTGTGATAGTGCCGGAGTTATGGTGAGCAATATCAAAAATAGACTAATAATATTTCTTACAGTGTGTTTCAGATTTATATGAAATAGTAGATTAATAATCGCCAATTGTCTCATCAAGCTGAGCCAATGCTTTTTCAAGCAGCTCATCGTTGGGTGCTTTTCCATGCCATTCGTGTGTGCCCATCATATAATCAACGCCATATCCCATTTCAGTTTTCATAAGAATGACCACAGGCTTTCCTTTTTGAATGTGCTGGCTTTTTACCAACTCGAGAGTTTCTACAACTTCCTGCATGTTATTGCCTTCCATTTCCAGGGTTTTCCAGCCAAAGGCTTCCCACTTGGCTTTTAGATTCCCTAATGATAATACTTCATCAACCGGACCGTCTATTTGTTGCCTATTGTAATCAACAACAGCAACAATGTTGTCAATATTTTTAGCAGCAGCAAACATAGCAGCCTCCCATACTTGTCCTTCTTGCAGTTCTCCATCACCAGTAAGACAGTAAACTAAATGATTGTCATTGTTGTACTTTTTGGCCATAGCCTTTCCAATAGCAACAGACAAGCCCTGGCCCAAAGAGCCGGAAGCTACACGTACACCCGGTAAGCCTTTATCGGTTGATGGGTGACCCTGCAGACGTGTTTTTAGCTTTCTAAAAGTAGCCAACTCACTGATTTCAAAATAACCACTTCTTGCTAAAACACTATACCACAGAGGCGATATATGTCCGTTTGACAAGAAGAATACATCTTCATTATGCCCATCCATTTGAAATGTTTTTTGACGGCGTAATACTTTGAAGTATAATGCTACAATTAAGTCTGTACACCCTAATGAGCCACCGGGGTGCCCTGAATTAACGGCATGAACCATGCGTAGAATATCTCTACGTACTTGTGTAGATATTTTTTCTAACTCTTTGAAAGACATGTTTTTTGTATAATGGTTATTAACTTGACAAACCTACAATTTTTTTATAAAATAGAAGGGCTGATGTATTATTTTTTTTTATTTTTGTCTTCACATTTTTAATAAAAGGATAACATATTAATAATTAAACAATTTTAAACAAACATTTATGTACGGAAAAATTAAAGATTACCTTCAACAGCAGTTGGACGACACAAAAAAAGCCGGTTTGTACAAGCATGAGCGTATTATCACCAGTGCACAAGGCGCAGAAATTACATTAAATACAGGACAGAAAGTATTGAACTTTTGTGCCAATAATTATTTGGGTTTGTCGGCACACCCAAGAGTTATGGAAGCCTCTAAAAAGATGTTAGATCACAGAGGCTATGGTTTGTCATCAGTAAGGTTTATTTGCGGCACGCAAGACATTCACAAGGAGTTGGAAGCTAAGATAGCTGAATTCTTCGGTATGGAAGATACCATTTTATATGCTGCTTGCTTTGATGCCAATGGTGGTGTTTTTGAACCTCTTTTTGATGAGAATGATGCCATACTTTCGGATGCGCTCAACCATGCCTCTATTATTGATGGCGTGCGTTTGTGTAAAGCCAAGCGTTACCGCTTTGAACATGCCAATATGGCTGACCTTGAGGAAAAACTTAAAGAAGCTCAGGCACAACGCTACAGGATTATTGTCACTGATGGAGTCTTCTCTATGGACGGCGATATTGCCAAAATGAACGAAATTTGCGATTTGGCAGATAAGTATGACGCTCTTGTAATGTCTGATGAGTGCCACTCGGCAGGTTTTATTGGAAAAACTGGACGCGGTTCGCATGAGTATCACAATGTGATGGATAGAGTAGATATTATCACAGGTACTTTAGGAAAAGCTTTAGGTGGCGGCTTGGGTGGTTTTACCACAGCCAAAAAAGAAATTGTAGAGATATTGCGTCAGCGTTCAAGGCCGTATTTGTTCTCTAACTCGCTATCTCCTGCTATTATAGGTGCCTCTCTGGAAGTGTTTAATATGCTTACAGAATCAACAGCATACAGAGATAAAGTTATTGACAATGCCAAGTATTTCCAAACCAAAATGACTGAAGCCGGCTTTGACCTTAAGCCCAGCGATTCAGCTATTGTAGCTCTCATGCTTTATGATGCTCCTTTATCGCAAAAATTTGCAGCCCGCATGCTTGAAGAGGGTATTTACGTTATTGGTTTCTACTATCCGGTAGTACCTAAAGAGCAAGCCCGTATTCGTATTCAGCTCTCGGCAGCTCACGAAAAAGAGCACCTTGACAAAGCTATTGAAGCATTTATTAAAGTTGGTAAAGAGCTGAAAGCCATATAATAAAAAACTTCAAGTATTTAAGACAAAAAGCCCTGACTAAGTTCAGGGTTTTTTTTTTGTAAATGCATTAAATGATGTTAACCTTTGTTAACTCTGTTAACTATTTTGTGTAACAGTATATAGACACTTAACAAAAATAATTCTTTTTAATACATTGAATATGTGTTATTTATAAATTTTGGCATCATTTTTATAAAGTGTTTGGCTAGCTATTAACTTTTAAAAATAAAAAAAATGTCAAAGAAAAACATTATCACAGGAGTTTCAGGGTTATTAATTGGTGTAGTACTCACCATGGTAGTTATGTTTCTTTCAGCACCTTCAATGATGCTTAAAGAGGATGTTTCAAAATACGATTTTGAACGAACGGCCATGGAGTTAAGAAAAGCCATAGACGACCATGGCTGGAAGTTGCCAACAGTTCACGACTTGAAAGAAACCATGGAAAATTTTGGGAAAACAGGAATCAAAAATGCCAAAGTTTTTGAAATATGTCACCCTGATCATGCTTACAAAATTCTTTCGCGCGATGATGAGCGTATTGTAAGTTCGCTAATGCCTTGCCGTATTTCTATTTATGAAAAATCAGATGGTAAAGTATATGTGTCACGAATGAATACTTCCTTGATGGGCAGCATGATGAAAGGCGTTGTTCCTGAGGTAATGAAAGATGCCTCTGCTGAAAGTGAAGCCATTATAAACAGCATCATAAGATAGACTTTTTCATGCGGAGTTTAGTTTTAATAATCTTTGTTTTTCTGATTAGTGAAAAATGGGTTTTTGCACAGCTTAATGTTTCAGCAGAAATCAGACCCCGAGCAGAATACCGTCAGGGATACCGGATGTTGCCAGATAGTCTTCCTCCGGTATTCCTGATAAGTCAACGCAACCGTTTGAGTTTCGATTATAAGGCTACATCATACAGTTTTTTTCTTTCTTTACAAGATGTACGCCTGTGGGGCGATCAGCAACTCCGCTCGCAAAAATCCTCACTAGGTGTTAACCAAGCATGGGCCGCCTTAGACCTAAATAAAAATATTTCTGTCAAAGCAGGGCGGCAGGCATTGCTTTATGACAATGGAAGGCTTTTCGCACATAACAACTGGTTGCAACAAGGGCAGTTTCATGATGTACTAAAGGCTTCCTTTTCCTTTAACCATTATAAAATGGATATTGTGGGGGCTTATAATGAAAATGAAGAGCGTTTGTATAAAACAGCCTACGATAATTTTGGTGTGAACTATAAGACTCTAGGCTTATGGCATCTGTCAAGAAAGAGTGAGACTCTGTATGCGAGCTTCATAGCTGTTGCCGATGGGCATGAGAGAGAAAACAGGCCGCAAACATTATACGTCAGAGGAACCTATGGTGGTTTCTTACGCTATGATATTACCGAGACAACCCGCTTGCAAGGGGCAGCCTATAAACAAACGGGTAAAACTTCAACCGGACAAAATATCAATGCGTACTATCACAGTGCCATGCTTAGACAAAGTATTAATGCCTTTGATTTTGCTATAGGTTATGAACTTTTCTCAGGCAATAATGCTGTGGATAGCTTAAATGAGACGGATGCTGCTTTCTCTTCATTGTATGGCGTTGGGCATCGTTACAACGGCTATATGAATTATTTTACAAACATCCCCTTGCACACAAAGGGAGCAGGACTGATAAATCCTTATTTTTATACCAATGTTCAACTTAGCGAGACTTTTTCTATGCGGTTGGCCTATCATTACTTCATGTTGCAAAACAACTTTATTGATGAAAACAAAGCTATTGACCCCTACTTAGGAAGTGAAATAGATTTAACGTTTAAATATAAAATTAGCGATGATGCGGATTTGCAGTTTGGGTATTTTGTAATGTTTCCGACAAGCAGCATGAAAATAATAAAAGGAGGCGGCTCTATTGATAAAATGCCGTCCTTTGCTTTTGTCATGTTAACCGTAAAACCGGTTTTATTTTCAGATTATTGAAGTAAAAAAAACTTAGACAGTTTTACAAGTCAAGTTTTTAAAAGAGTTTGATAATCAAACAAATTGAGAGTCGGACTTTTTTAGTGTTGCATGGCTTCTGTTCTGATAACAGGATTTTCGGGCAAAAACAAGTCCTTGTTTGACAAAACAGTTTCAAGATGTTTTAACGTCCAGTTGCCCTGACGCCTTCCTATGTGATGCATAAAGTCAGGAAGTTTTACAAAAACAATGGTGTCACCTTCAATAAGTGCGCTTGTTTTGCCATTTATGGCAATAGCAAAAGGAAAATGGGCTTCAGGCAGTCCTAATGATGTTAATAATTCATTATTGGCATCGTCTGTAATAAGGTAGTATTTGATAATATATTGGTTTTCGTAAGGTTTTATAAAATCTTTAAAACCTTTGAGGGTTTCCATAGAGGGTGGCCGCTTATGATAAAAAACTTGTAATACATCTTTTTCATCCGAAGTTTGTTGCGAAATACTTACTTGAATAAAAGAAACATGGAAAAGGCACACAAGTGCTACAAATCGGGAAAGCATTTTAAAATTTTTCATAATAATTGTGTTTTGATAAAGCCAAAATAAAAAATAATGCTGATTCTCAAAAAAAAGAAAGCGTCTTTCTTTTACTGTATAAAATTTTTACAGCTATCAAAGACGCTTTCCTAAAGTTGGAGACTGAACCTGTTTACTCTATGCCGAAACGTTTTTTAGCGGCATCGAGTTCTGCTTGTTCGGGGAAAAGGATAACTTTTGCCGAGAAGCGGGGTCTTGCCAGCATGGCATCAAAACCTTTTTTATAATCTTCAAGAGTGAACATGTGCGTAATAACCGGTTTGGGGTCAATACGAAGGTTGGCTAATAAGTTTTTGTTTCTGTACCATGTATCAAAAAGCTTACGGCCGTTCACACCATGTACCTGACATCCTTTGAATACGATGCCGTTGGCATAATCTATAGGAAGTGGAGAGTCTGAAGGAATACCAAAAGCTGAAACGCGTCCTGCTTTTCTCACAAGGTCGAAGCAGTCGTCGATAGAATCTTGACTACCTACCATTTCTAAAGCTATGTCAACGCCAAAGCCGTCAGTGTGGTCAAGCACAAACTCTTTTCTTTCTTTGGCAGTTGTTTTATTAGTCCATATTTGGTAATCGGCACCCATTTTTTTACCTATTTCCATATTGAAATCGTACTTGCCAAACTGGAAAATTCTGGCTACACCACAGGCACGGGCTACACCAACGGCAAAAAGAGAGATAGGACCATCGCCTGTAATCAGCATAGTTTTGCCGGCCACATCGTTGTCTTCTCCCAGTACAGCATAGGCTGCATTGCCAAGGGGCTCTTGTATGGTTGCCAACTCAGGTGGAATAGAAGTATCGTTAACCCAGCATACTGATTCGGGTACAGCAAAATACTCAGCAAAGCTGCCATTGGTATCAACGCCTAAAATTTTCATGTTGTTACCCACGTGAAAGGCGCCCAGCAAAGAAGTCAAATCACCTGGATCATAGATATGTGTTTCTGCGGAGATGCTGTCTCCTACTTTAATACGTTTACAGCCTTTGCCTACTTCAACAACCTCACCGGCCACTTCGTGTCCTAAAGTTTGAGGTAGATTGTGTGCACCTATACGGGCATCTGACCAAGGATCCCATTTGTAAATGTGTACATCTGTACCGCAAATAGATGCGGCTTTAACTTTTACCAATACCCAATCAGGCTTAAGTTCCGGCACATCAACCTGTAACCAGTCTGCTCCCAATTCCGGTTTTGTCTTTACGACAGCATTCATTTTTTCTGACATAATTTTCTTTTTTAATAGTTTGTAAATAAATATGTTTCTAAATCATAATTCGACACCTGTTTGTTAGAAATCTTTATAAGCATACATCATAAAAAAACGATGCAAGCATATGCTGTTTTTTTTAATCCAAGCTCTTAAAAATTCTCAAATGTCTATAAGAGACTAAAAACAGGCAGCTCAATTAAAAAAACAAAAATAAAAAAAAACTGTAAACGCTTCATAAAAAATCCACATTTTGAATGCTTTTTATTAGAAAAGAAGATTTTAAATAAATGGCTAAAATTATAAGCTTTAATACTTGTCAGGCAATTTTGCACATCTACCTCTCCCCTATCACTAACATTTCGTAATCCTCAGTGTTAAGTTTATCACTTCTTGAAAAAGCGCCAAGTTTGGCACCCAAAATATCAATTTTTGAGAATTTTAAAGATTTCAAGAGCCAGGTAATTTCACTTGGAATATAGTATCGTTCATTACATTCAATAGAGTGTTCTTTGCCGTCATCATCAGTAAAAGTAGTAATATTATAATCCCTGAATGTCATCAGGTCAAAGGTTTCACTGATATATTGGGCACCCTCAGTATTTTGGTCGGCAGCGTGAAAATCGTTAATGGAGTGTCGAATAGGGAATAAACCATTAAGAGTGGTAAAAATAAACTTTGCTTTTGCTTTTAAGGCGCGACTTACATTTTTTAAAATCTCATAGTTCATTTCATCTGTTTCCATAAGAGGGAAAGCTCCTTCGCAAAGCATGATAGCAACATCAAACTCTTTTTCGAATGGCAGATTACGTGCATCAAGCACCCGAAAATCAATATTAAGATTTTCTACCTGAGCTTTCTCACGGGCTTTCTCAATCTGTGCTTTGGATAAATCAAAACCTGTTACATTGTAACCTCTTTTGGCCAGCTCAATGGCATGTCTGCCTGTACCACAGCCTACATCAAGAATTTTTAGTGCTTTATTAAACGACAACTCCGTTTCTATGAAATCACACTCTCCTATAGTTCCTTGCGTAAAACATTCTTTATCGTATTTTTGTCCATAGTTTTCGAATAATTTTTCGTACCATTGTTTTGTATTCATTTTTAAAATATTAAATTTTACAATATTAATAAATAGTAAAACAAAATTAGAAAAATGGTATAAGCAGTATAAAAAAAAGAGTAATTTTATTTCAAAAAGTCATATGTATAAAGCTTCTTTATTGATTATTTCAAGTCTTTTGTGCTGTTTCATGCTGCAAGCTCAAACAGTCCAAACCGCAGACGGTCCGATAGTCGGCCAAATTAGCGGATACGTATATGAGTTTCTGGGCGTCCCCTTTGCTGCACCACCCACAGACAGTTTAAGGTGGCGTCCGCCTATGCCGCCAAAGAAATGGACTTCCCCTTTGCCGACACATAATTATGCACCCAAATGTCCGCAAAAAACTTTCACACAATGGGATACCACCTATACCATTGAAGGAGATGAGGACTGCCTGTACCTTAATATATGGACTCCTGATTTAACGGCTGACTTACCGGTCATGGTTTTTATTCATGGTGGCGGTCATCAGGCCGGCTCTGCCAGTGATATTTCAGGAGGAACTTATATCTATCACGGCAAGAACCTATCCTACAGAGGCCAAGTTGTGGTTGTTACCATACAATACCGCCTGGGTGCTTTAGGCTTTTTAGCTCACCCGGGTCTTGAAAGTGAAAACACTTATGGCATTTCCGGCAATTATGGTATTATGGATATTATTATGTCTTTGCAATGGGTAAAGCAAAATATAGCCGCATTTGGCGGCGACCCTAACAAAGTTACCATTTTTGGCGAAAGCGCAGGCGGTACTTTGGTGGGGAATATGTTGTTAACACCTCAGGCATCGGGCTTGTTTCAAAGAGCTATAATACAAAGCGCTACACCAAATGTGATGTTGTACAATAAAGCTATTACTAACGGCATCAGTTTCGTTGATCATTTTATCACCACGGGCAGCCCCCAGGATAAAATTGCTTACTTGCGGCAAATTCATGCCGACAGTATCAGCAAAAAACAGCAAAGCCCTTTGGTTGGTGGCGTGGTACAAGGCAACTGGCTGGCTGTTGTTGATAATCATTTCTTTTATGGAATGCCCCAACAAATTTTTGAAAGCGGCAACTTTAACAATGTACCTCTTATTATTGGGTCCAATGCAGATGAAATGAGTCTGAGTGCTCCACATACTGTGACACCCACTATGGTTACAAATTTGGTAAATAGCAGTGTGCCTATGATTTATCGGCCACTTGTTCTGGCTGAATATCCGCCGGGCAACGATGATGCAGAAGCCCGAAAATCGTATGTAGGAATCCTCACTGATGTTCAATTTACATCAAGAACGAGGCGTACAGCAGAGTGTGTATCACTTAATCAAAACGATGACTTATGGCGGTACTTCTTTACCTTTAACCATACCATTCCTTTATTGCAACCCTACGGAGCCTATCATGGCATGGAGTTGTTTTATGTGTTTAATAACTGGGAAAACACCACCCTTGGCAGTGGCTCCCTTTTTAAAGCGCAAGATGACAGTGTACAAACGGTTATGCTTACTTACTGGACACAGTTTGCGCGTACAGGCAACCCTAATGTTGCCGGGCTGCCTACATGGCCTGTTTTCGAAAGCACCACCGATTGCTTCCTCAATATAAAAGCTACGCCCGACGGCTCACAATGTGGCATAAGAACACAAAAATGCGATGTATGGGATATGGTTGTGGGTTTTTCTGGTTGTAGCAGCACGCTCAAAGCAAATAAAAAACCGTCTCCCGAAAATGATATTGTGATTTATCCCAACCCCTTCCACTCATCATTCAATGTGATGAATGCAGATTTTTCATATATGTATATTCATGACCTCAGCGGCAGAATAATAGCTATAGAAAGTCATGCTCCCTACGGCCAAAACCTTATGCCGGGCATGTATATAATCTCTTTTGACGATCAGGTATTTCAGAAAATTGTAAAATTAGAGTAAATTGTAAAGCCTTATGATAATCCATAAATCCGCAAGTAATTTGCTACTACATGTCTAATTGCACTTCAGAACTTCGTTACGCTAACCATTTACAGATTTATGGATAGAGTGAAAAGTAACAGAAATTTTAATGGATCTGAGAAGCATAAACACATCTCAATCTTCATATTAGCACCATTATAATACTATTTGTCCTCAGCAATAAATTTGACACTTATTGCCTTTATGCTTTGCCAGCCCGCTCTATCAGTAAGGCGGAGCATAAGGTGGTAGTCGCCTGTGTCAACAGCAGCAGGTAAATCAATATGAAGTGTCACTTCTTTTTCCTTTAAACCCGGACTAATTTCATAGCCTTTGATATAGTTAAAAGGGTTTACAGCGCTTTTCTTTGGCGAAAGTACACACTCCTCCATTTCTGTAGTATGGTTATGATGGTCGAAGTTGTGGTGTATGTCAATGCTGTATGACCCCAGCTCGACATTGTCTGTTAACAGTGCTTTAATCATCAGTTGGTTTCCCACAACAGCTGTGTCGCAGTTGACAGGCTGTAACAATTGAATTTCCGGATATGTGTCATCGATATCCTCACTGTCACAGCCTGCCAAAACGGCAACACATAAAGCCATTAACAAAACTTTATACAAAGTTTTCACGACCTTATAAATTTATTATGATGGGGTAGTGTTGCGAAAAAGCCCAGTTGTTACCAAATGCACTTCTGCTCTTTACAAGAATATAAAAGTCGCCGGATTCCCAACTGATAGGTTTTGGGGTAATGTTATTGTCTTCGGCGGCACCTACTTCCAAACTGGCAGTAAAGCTAAAGTTTTTAGGGTCGCTGAAAGTATGTGTATGCAGCAAGGTTATGGTGTTAGAAGCGTTAACTTCCTGGTTTGATAAAGCTTGGTTGACATTTACCAAACCAATATATACACCCCCTATGGCTACATCATCGGTGATATTGCCTTCGATACTGATTGTCTGCCCCGTGGTAAAAACTTCGTTGTCAGCCGGTGCTGATGTTACTGAAATATTTGGAGGCGTTTCATCTGAAGGTTCAGTGATAATCAAATCTCTAGCTATTTCTGCAATCTGACCTTCCATGTCTAAGACTTTAAAGTGGAAATGGTAGGTGCCGGTGTCAATATCCAAAGGGATGTCTATGTGTTCATGAAAGGTTGGGTTTACGACACCTGCATATTTAGTAGTATATTCTTTGTCAAAATGCCAGCCATGTCCATGGATATGCACTTCAATTTTTTGAACCTTTCCTTCTGCAACAATAGCAGCTTCAATATGTAGGTCGCCGCCTAAAACGGCTGTGCCGCTATCGTTGTAGCCCAATTCAAAATCATTGATAACAGGCTTGGCAATTTCTTCTTCTTCTTCTTTTTTACAACTGTTTAATATAACAGTAAAAAGGCTTATGAAAATAAGCGCCATCTTAAATTTTTTGTTTAATGTTTTCATTTTTGATAATTTTTTTAATTAATAATTTGTTTTAAAAGGTAATTGTAAATGTAATGCAAAGTTTCTTCCTGCTTCAGGTAGTCCAATGAGCCTGTAATAATTGACATGACTCATGTATTTCCGGTTGAGCAGGTTGTTTATTTGAAAATTGATATTGAGGGTATTTTTTCTAAAAGAAACAGTGGTGCCCGCTGTTATATTGAAAATATAGTAGCCCTCTGTTTTTCTTTCAGGGGGCACTATGCGTTCTTGTGGGGCTGTAACACGGCTGTTGATACCCATGTGTGAATTTGTTAAAAATGCTACTTTGTTAAAATGATAGTCAATGCTTAACAAAACAGAAGGCGGAGGTGTAAAAGGCAATGAAAACCCCTTTTTATTCCCCGACATTTGATAAGCGTAGATATACTCAGCATTAAGGGCTCCTGTTAATTTTTCTGTTATACGTTCTGTATAGAAAAGTTCACCACCTGCCAGCCACACCTGATTTTGAGTATAATTAAAAATTTGATTGCCTGCGCCATAGAGGTAATCATAGCGATGTGAGGGTGTCAGGTAGATATAGTTAGGGAAATAGCTAATAAAGGGTGATACCCTCAGGGACCTTTGCTTAACTGCATACTCAAAGCCCAAATCTAACTGATAAGCCGTTTCGGCAGATAGTGAAGCATGGCCTTTTTCGTACCTGAAGTTATGATAGTTTACGCCATTGCTGCTTAATTCATTAGCTAAGGGCATCCTAAAACTTTTGCCAATATGTCCCTTTAAACTAATCGCCCCTTTGTTGTAACTAGCACCTAAAGCCCAGCTTAGGTTATGAAAGTCTCTTTGTCGTGCTTGCGCACGCGTAAGGTATTCAAAAGCAATGGTATCTCCCTCAGTATCTAAAACAGGGGTTTCAAACCAGTCGCTGTAGCTTTTCGTATGTAAACGTCCGGCATCATATCTCAATCCGGCATGAATTTGCAAGTTGCTATTACATTGAATTTTATCATAGATAAACAATGAGGCCGTTTGTTGCCTATAGTCGGGGATAATAAATGCCCAACCCCCTTTTTTGTTTTCCTGAAATTCAGCAGAAACTCCAGTAGTGAATTCGTGCTTTTCGCCTAAATTGATGTTATAACGCAGATGGCCGGTAAAGACATTTTTATCCAGCATAAGCTCCATAGAGGGAGATTCCGAAAAAGGAGGCGGTAGTTTTACAGGCATGTAACCATGTTGGGTGTATGCGCCATACTCTTCACGATAATTGTTTTGAAAGCCAATGTCAACCTCTATAGTCCCTAAACTGATATTAAAAACGGACTGTGATATTAATTTTAGATGTCTTACCTTTTGCGAGGGTAAAAGTATATCTCTGTGGCTCTTGTCGTGAAGTGTTGTATCAACATTTCTTGGTTCGAGACCGCGGGCATTGGCAAAGAAACCCGATTCATTATCCACTATGCTGAAAATAAGTCTGGAACTGTAATTGCTTTTAAGCATACCGGCAGTCGCATGAAAAGCTTTCTCTTTGCCTGCTGTATTACGTAAACGTTGATTTTTTAAAGGCCAGCGGTAAGAATATATATTGACACTATCGGCAGGTACACGGTAATCGCCATAGGCGTTGTAGGTGTAGCGGCTTTTAAAGTAGAAGTCCTCTTTGCGTCCATTAATAGCTGCAGATACTCCCCACAAGTCATTAACAGTTCGGCCTGTAAAACTGAGGCTGCCATCAATGCTGTTTCTTTCGGGTATGTAGTTTTGCTTTATATGAACAACACCCCCTATAGCATCCGAACCATACAAAAAGGAAGCTGGGCCTCTGGTAATATGTACGCTTTCTACGGCATGTTGGTCTATCTCGAGCCCGTGGTCGCTGCCCCACTGCTGTCCTTCGTGCCTGATGCCATTTTCGAGAACCAATACTCGATTAAAACCCAAGCCTCTTATAACAGGTTTTGAATTCCCTGAGCCTATTTCAATTTGCGTTAAACCCGGTAACTTCTCAAGTGTCTTCATAAAGCTTCCTGCCAAATTTTGCTGAAGATAAGCAGCATCAATAATATCCAACTGTAGTGGCGCTTCCCTACTTTTTCTTTGTATTAAATTATCTGATACTTCAAAAATATCAAGGAATACCGGTATGGGGTTAAGTGTGATATTATAAACAGTATTTTCTTGTATTATGAGTGTATCCCTATGCGATCTAAATCCAAGGAAAGAGACTTCAATTGCGTATGAGCCGCCAGCAAGTGCAGCGATACTGTAAAAGCCATCGCTATCCGACACAGTGCCCTCACCGGAAGGTTTTAGCACAACAGTGGCGCCAGCTATTGGCATACCGTCCTCATCGTGAATAAAACCCGATAAGCTGTGATATGATTGTGCTTTTATGCCAACACAAAACATACCCATGCTGATTACTAACATGAAGTATCTTGTCATTTTCTTATTTAAAAAAAAGTAAAAAAGTTCTTAAGTCCGCTTTACCTGAGGCATTACTGGGGGCGCCCTTGATTTTTTGAGCGCAACAGGTGCTGCTTTATATGCTAAAGTGCTTGATTCTACATAATTCAAATGGCTTTCAATAGGCATAAAGCCCGGAAATAAATAGCCGGTAAAACTTTTAATAAAAAAATCGTATGCGCAAATAAGACAATGATCATCTTCTTTGATGATGCTTCCCAAAATGTTTACTGTGGGAACAAGCGTTTCATGGCAATAAGCATGTTCGCAGCAGGATTGTAGCGCTTGATTGTGATGCCAAATGCGGTGTCCTGTCTGAAAAATCAAGGGAAAAACAAAAATCCCAAACAAAAATAGCGCTTTATATGTTTTGCTTTTTATCATTCGTTGTAATGAGTAGATTTACAGTTAACACACACCCCTTTAATTATTAACTCTGCTTCGGAAAAGGCATAGCCGTGTGGTAGCCGCGGTACTTCAATATCTGTTGAGTCAAGGCACTGCACCATTTCGCATCTTTTACAGTAAAAATGAGGGTGTTCGGCTTTTTTTGATAAAGCATCTCCAAGGGCATATTTAATCATAAGATTATCAACTACAACTTTGTGTATAATTCTTTTTTCCTCAAGTGTTTTAAAAGAACGGTATAAAGTTGTACGGTCGAAATGTGCCGCCAGCTTGCTTTTAATTTCGTCTTCCGAAAGAGCTATAGAGGCATCAATAAGTGTATTGATAATGCCTTCGCGGCAGGCTGTGCGTTTTAGTTTATGACGTGATAAAATATCAAAAGCGCTCATAAATGCAATAATGTTTTAAATGCAACTTTGTTGCAAATATAATGTTTTTTTAAAAACAGAAATAAAATTCATGGAAAAGTTCAGCTTTCGATCTAA
This sequence comes from Bacteroidales bacterium, assembly GCA_003565735.1. Classification (GTDB taxonomy): domain Bacteria; phylum Bacteroidota; class Bacteroidia; order Bacteroidales; family PXBB01; genus PXBB01. The sequence continues at coordinate 6,394 of PXBB01000108.1, read as the reverse complement.
AAGCTAAAAAAATAATATGGTAGTTAAAACCAATCCCATCTCTCAGTATTGGGAGTTGCTATAATTAGGCATGGGCGCACTCACAAAATGCATTGTGTTTTTAAAAACGGTTCTGTTTTATTTGTTTTGCCGTGGCTGAAAGTTTTTTAAAAGCAGATTTTTCCAAATTGAAAATCTCTTCGAGCAGGTCAGCTATTTCGTTAAAATAAGCTTGGGAAGTATTTTTGCCACGGTAAACGCCAGCCATTTTAGAGGCAGCATCACGCCACAGATTACCTGCCTTGGTAAAATCTTCTGAAGTTTCACTAAAGATGCCCTTTTCAAAATACGATTCAGCTTCCTGAAGAAAAGCGGCATAAATATATCTAAATCCCCCGCCACCTGTTCCAATTTCCTCTTGCATACGAACTATTTGCCCTAGGTATTGGCCTGCTTTTCGTTCGCCTAATCTTTGCCGCCATTTTCTAATTTTTTGTGCTGTGTACTTTATACCTGTTACACCTCCAACAGAACCGGGAATATAAAGCATATCTCTGACATTTCTTCTGATTCCTTTTATTATAGCACTTTTAACAGTTTGCACATCAGGAACTACTGATTCTTCAATATAGTACAAATGTCCTCTGGGTGCATACATTCCTTTAGCAAAACGTGCTTTATTAAGTTCTTCGCTGCTGATCTCTGTGGGATTTTCCATGACGGTATCGCTTATCAAGTATTTATCGTTTTCTTTACCGTAAACAACAATATTATGCGCATTGAAGTGAAAACGATACTCTACAGGCAAATACGACAAGTAAAAAACACTGGTTTGACAGCCTGTAATAATGTTTTTTGATAAAAGCCCGTCAAGAAAATCTTGCGCTTTAGCAGGATTTCTAAATCTTTTGGTTTTATAGGGTATATTTAAGAATTTGCATGTTTGTTTAAAAATCCGCCCCGGCATGGTACGGAAGGACACCGCCGGGCCATTATTGAATTTTATAAGTGGTATATGAATATAAAACAATCCTGACCCTATACCAAAAGCCAAAGGCTCACTCATAAATTCAAATCCTTGAGCTTTTAGTAATGTGACTGTTACGCCATTTTCGCAATGTGCTGATTGAATATGTTTGTATGGTTCTTTCATTTTGTCTAATCGCTATGTTTTGTGGGCTTCTTAATAGAGTTCTTAAGTTCATCAACTGTGATGTTAAAAACTGTGGCATATTTTTGAAGTTTTTTATCGCTTAGTTTTCTGAATGTTTTGGGGTTAAAGTGCCGCCTGATTTGAAATTTATAAAAACCTGTATAGCTTTTAAGTAAAGAAACATTCATCAGGTTTTTGACCATGAAATAATAGATAGGGCTTTTCACTTCGTTTATAACACTTAATCTAGCGGCTTCTATTTCTTTGTTAATCTCATCCCAGGCATTGTTAAGCGCACTGGACTTGACCTCCCACCCTGTGCTTAAAGCTGTTCTGTAAACGCCATCCTCATCTTTCACATAGTGCAGCTCACGCGTGTAACCATTTAGAGCGCTTTTATCCTGTGGTAATTCTTTGCGTTTCATGATAATTATTTTTTCAGCAAACCGTAAGCAGAGCGAAAGCATAAGAAAATCGAGCACTTTCAGGTACAACCAGCAATATTTTTTGACCTTTTTCGAGAGGTTTTGTTCGCAGCAACTCGTCAAGCATAACATAAATCGATCCGGCACCAATATTGCCTACGTTTTCTAAATTCAAAAACCAACGCTTATATGGAATGGTAAAGCCGGCCTTTTTCATAAAGTCAAAAATTTTTGGCTGAAAGAAATAGCTGGAAATATGGGGTAAAAAGTAGTCAATATCGTCTGCGCCTATCTGTTTTTCATTCAAAAGTTCAATTAAATAGCCAAAACCTGTTTCGACAATATTTTCGCTAAGTATTTTTACATCTTGTTTAAGGCTCATTACAGATAAGTTGGCAATTTCTTCTGCTGTCATTTCATGGTAGCTTATCAAGTCGCCATCATCAGATTTATGAGCGCCCATATACATGCAGGTGTTTAATTTATTTGCAAATGAGATGATATCAATCCATTCAACTTTTAAAGAAATGCTGTTGTCATTTTTCTTGTTTTCCAGTAGGAAAGCACCGGCACCATCTGACAGCATCCAGCGTAAGAAGTCTTTTTCAAAAGCGATATAGGGATTTTTCTCAATTGCAGCAATGGCTTTTATTTCTGCATCAAAGTTTTGAGCTTTCATCATGGGCGAAATACGTTCTGAGCCACAGCAGACTGCTTTATTTTTCTCACCGTCTTTAACAGAGAGGTAAGCCTGTTTAAAAGCATGCATACCCGAACAGCACGCACCTGCATGTGAAACAACTTCCGCACTACCCATTTCCGGTAGTTGGCCATGCACCATTACGGCATGGGAAGGCAGCAGGGTATCGGGGCTTGTCGTGCCACAAGTTAATAAATCAACTGATGCAATTTCCTGTGGGTTTGAGTCAAATATTTTTTTTACAACCTGTGCAACCAGAGTGGCGTTAGTATGTGTTGCACACCCATTTTTGTCAAGTGCATAGTAGCGCTGTTTTATACCGTTACTTCTTAAAATCAGTGATCTTATTTTTGACTTCTTACCATTTATAAAGCCTAAATAGTCTTCCATTGAGTCATTGCAAACCGGATCATTAGGCAAAAAGGATGCCAGTTTGTTGATATATACTTCGTGCATGCTGAATTGCTGTTATCTCTTAGTTACCAAACAATATTTCCGAATGCAAAAATAATTTTTTTTTGAACCCGAATCACATTTTTATTTAGTTTTCAAAAGCTGCATCATGCGTACTTTTAGTTTATAAGCATGAATAATTCAGGTTAACAAAACAATTGCATTGAAGTAAAAAACAAAGAAAAATAAATAAAAGTATTAAACGTTAATTTATTTTTGCCGGATAAGACAAATTTTTATTTTATGATTTTCAGAATAATACTGACTTTTACAATTATATTCCTGATAGAATTTTTAGCTTATAGAGCATTGAGAAAATTCTTCACTTCAGCAACACAAAGAAAAAAGTTAAAAAGAATTTATTTGAGTGTGCTGGGCTTGCTGATTGGTTTTGTTGTTATTTACTATGTCGTTTTACAATTGTGGCCATTACCCGACCCTGTTCAGTTTCGTAAATTTTTTAATATTACAGCCATACTTTTACTAAATGTGGCTCCAAAAATTATTCTGATAGTTTTTTCACTGATAGATGACCTGTGGCAGCTATTTTGGCGCTTATGGCTATACATAAGAAAGCATAAATACTCAAAAGCACTATTAGCACAGAAAATAATAATATCATCCGGATTGGCTGCCGGTATCTTTATGCTTATTACAATTTTATATGGTATGCTGTGGGGTAAAAGTAATTTTAAAGTTGAAGAGGTTTACGTAGCTTCATCACGTTTACCTGAAAGTTTCGATGGATTTAGAATAGCACATATTTCTGACTTACATTTGGGAAGCTATAGAAACAACAAAGACCTCAAAAAGGGCATAGCTTTACTTATGAAGCAAAACCCTGATATGATAGTAATCACAGGTGATATTGTGAATAATGAAGCTACTGAATTTTTATGGTATAAAAATGAACTATCTCAACTTCAAGCGCCTTATGGGGTGTATTCTATTATGGGAAATCACGACATGGGCGACTATCGCAGGTGGTATAATGAGCGTGAGAAAAAGTGCAACTTAAAAAAACTTATCACCTTAAAAGAGGAAGTAGGATTTAAGGTACTGCTTAACAGCCACACCTTTATTACAAAAAACACTGACAGCATCGCAATAGCAGGCGTAAAAAACTGGGGCTTGCCCCCTTTTAGTTCATATGGAGACCTGGAAAAGGCTACCAAAGGTAAAAGCACGGCACTGTTTACCATATTATTATCCCACGACCCTTCGCACTGGGAAGAGGAGGTTTTGGGTCATACGGAAATTGACCTGACGCTATCGGGGCATACACATGGTTTTCAATTTGGAATTAACACCCCAAACCTTAAATTAAGCCCTGTTCAACTAAAGTATAAGAGGTGGATGGGCTTGTATCAGGAAAACAAACAGTTTTTATATATCAACAGAGGTTTTGGCTATATAGGATTTGCAGGAAGAGTCGGTATATATCCTGAAATCACGATAATAAATCTGATGCATATATAAAAACATTTTTTAAATTTGCATAAAACTTTCTTTAATATGTCCAGCAGATTATTAGTCTTAATCATACTTTTACACCATTGCGTTATTTTAACAGCAGCCCATAACGAACACGCACGCTTAATTGAAAAAGCTGAACACCTTTTACACAGCGATAATGAGAAAGCTTTAGCGACAGCAAAAACCTCACTGGATATAGCTCGTGAACAAGAGGATACAGCACAGATAGCACTATCCTTAAGAACTATTGGTAAGGTTCATTACTTCAGGCATGCTTTCTACAAAGCTTTGCCAAGTTATCAGTCTGCTTTAACATACTACCAGGCTATTGGCGACTTAAAAGGTCAGTCAGCTTGTTACCATAATATTGGCCGCATTTGTCTTTTTTATAATCTTTACGAAGAAGCAGAAACATACCTCAGAGCTTCATTAGACATTGATATTAAAATTGATGACACGCCCGGGCAAGCCTATGGTTTACATAATCTTGGAGAGCTTTACCATTTACAAGAACGCCTATTATTAGCCCTGCATTATTATCAGTCATCTTTAGCGATTGAACTCAAAACAGGGAATAACATTGGTGCAGCCGATTCCTATCAAAATATTGCCACTGTTTTTAAGGATAAGGAAATGTATGAGGAAGCCCTTAGCTATTATAAAAAAGCATTAAAAATATACGAGGAGGCCGATATTATTTATCGTTTAGGAATGGCTCACAATAATATAGGCTTGGTACATTACCACACAAGTGCTTATCATGCATCACTGGATGCCTATAAGACATCCCTGCATTACAGGCGGAAAGCTTCAGATTATCAGGGAGAAATATCTACCCTTTTAAATATGGGTTATGTATATATGCTTATGAGGGATACCATGATGGCTAAAGAAGTTTTTGTGCAGGCTTTGATGCGGGAAATAAGTTTTTATCAGACCTATACCGATAGCGAACTGGACAGTATTATGGCTGCTTTTGATAGTATTGATGACTTTATATTTTTTTTAGTAAACAACGAAGTTGAAACCGGCTATTTTTACACAGCGCCACAAAGACTTTATTACAGAGGGCACATCTATTATACACTGGGTGCTTACAAAGAAGCCATTCCGTTTTTTTTGAACAGTATAGAGCTGGCAGAGCCTTTAGAGCAACATTCTATAATCAAAAAAAACTACCAGGCCTTGTCAGAAGCCTATTACAAAAGCAAAATGTACGAAAAAGCAGCCTATTATGCACTACAGTATATAACTATAGCTGACAACATTAATAAGCAGGCCCTCAGAGATTTTCACTCAGCTACCTTTTACAATAAGACTTCCTGGCAAGAAATCAAATCTTTGATTAAACCAGATGTTAATATAAAGTATGAAGAAAAATTAATCCCTTTTTACCGCTCTTTTTGGTTTTATTGCTCTCTATTGCTGACAATCATAATTATTTTTTTGATTTTTAAGCAACTGTTATAATAGCCTGAATTATTCATGCTTTTAATTTAGGTCATACCGACTTATCATTAGACTTGAATAACAGTCGGCATTATTCAAACCAGCTAACAATTTCAACTGCGTTTTCCTTGTTAGCGGTTTGGTATAAGATGTGAGGCGTCGAAAGTTGCTGACATAGTAAACTATTTCAAGGCTTTCGCAACTTATGCCATTAAGTGCCCTTTGGCGATGGAGAATACCGACGGATTAAACATTTATTACAAACGAGAGCAACTAAGTTTGTAATAATTTGTTTTACCAGTCGGTAGCAGCAGATGGCCTGAAGTAAAAGCACTCGAAAAAGTAAACAAAAAAAAATAATTTTCTATGGGTTGGTCGTTTTTGGCTTAAGAATCATATTTATACACTTTTTTGTTTACTTTTGTGAATAATACAGGTAGATTAGGATACTATAAGCTGAAAAGCTTTTCAGTCAATAAAACACCTTTTAAAAACAGACAACCCATAAGCTTATTGTATTTTTCAAACGTATATAAAGATGCAGTTGGAGCTTTTGACAAATCCCATCAAAGACAAAATTCTCTACCCTACCATAACCATATTCGTGTGCATATAACAAAGGTTTTTAGCTTCCATTCTATTGTATAAAAAATTTAAAACTGTGGCATACAGAAAAGGTTTAACAAAATTTAAAAATTATTTAAAAGTATAATATAAATCATTAAACATTTATATACAATTATATAAACTACTATATAT
>PXBB01000143.1 GCA_003565735.1 Bacteroidales bacterium | reverse complement strand
TACAACCGCAAAGAAGCAATTATGCGTAAAGTTTCTCCTGTTGGTTATTACACACAAAACATATTTCACAAGAAAAGCAATATAGCCCGTCTTTTACACAATTCTGATTTAAAAAATGCTGAAAAGGTCCAATTGGTAAAACAACTTTTAAAGAAATATCAATGGGATTTTTTTGAACTTTATCATATTTTAAGATGGGTGATAAAGCACTGTCTGGATATTGACTTTTATCATAAAGAATTGTTGGCTATATACCCTACAGCTCCATGGTATCTGAAATCGGAAATACGTTTGTATTTATTAACAAATAAAAAAACGGCAATTTTACAGCAGTTGATAAGACACAACCCTTTGAACGAGAGTGAAAAAAGAGATTTTGAACGCTTATGCATACTGACAAAGAACACCCACTTTAATTTTTTTCCTTAAAAGCATTAATGTCTTTATATGAAAACTTAAAAATACTGAAAAATGATATTTTATTGTGTATTGCATAGAAAGATAAAAATATCAAAGCGCCTGAAAAATAGCTGATATTTGAAGCCCAGGCGGCCCCCACACCGCCATATTTTGGTATCCATAAAACATTAAGTATAATATTTATAATCAAAGCGGGCAAGAAACTATAAAAAACCAAAAGCGGTTTGCCTGATCCGGAAGTTTGACTGCTTAGAATTGAAGTCGCAACAAGTATGACTGTCCCCGGCAAAATGATACGCATAATATGAGAACTGAACTGGAAATCCATACCGTAAAACAGGGGGATAATAACAGGTGCTAAAAAAAACAAGACTACTGCAGACAACAAACAAAAAAGAAATACAAGTCTGAAATGTTTAATAGAGTTTTCCATGCTTTTTTGGAAACTTTTACTATGGGCAGCCCTTAAAAAAATTATGGAAGATATTGCTATGGGGGCTTGATTTAACAACCTTGCAAAATTGACCCCCATTTTGTATAATCCCAACTCATCAAACGTGCTTAAACGTTCTAAAAGTATGATATCAAATTCCATATTAAATTTCATAACAATGCTGGTAAGCGCATACAAAAAACCATATTTTAATAAAGATTTTGTGCAACTTTTTGAGGCATTGTTTTTATTGAAGTTTATTTTTTTAAAAATAATAAAATAATAAATGATGTTTATCATTAAAGAAGAGAACACTAATGACAGTAAGGCTTCTAAAACACCCAGACGGCCGAAGTAAAAAAACAATACCAAGCATAGTAAATTGATAAACTGAGGAATAACACGCAAGTTATTGGCTTTCTTAATTTGCATGGTTGCTAATAAAATGCGATTGTTTATAAGTCTGAGAAACTGCAGCGGGATAAAAACAGCTAATACGATTAAATAATAAAAGCTATAATCAGGGTTATCCAGATAATAAAAAATGACAAAAAGACTGGCAACAGCAAAAATAGATGAGAAAGAAAAAATGGTGTAAATACTTTTTAAAATATCAGAGATATGATATTCTTCTTTTCCAATATGAAAAATCAAAGAAGGCCCTAATCCGAGAGTTCCTATTTGGACAATAATATTAGGTATAACCAAAAGCGCGTAATAAAGACCAACATGATAAACCCCCAAAGATCTGGCAATAATAATCCCAATAATTATATTAATTAAAAGGATAAAACTGCTGGCATTAAATGTGCCAATAGCATCACGAAAAAAACTTCTTGACTTCAAAGTGGTTTTATTTAATTCTTATCAAAAATACGAACAAATTTTTGAGTAACAATATCATAAGTAAATGTGTTTTTAGCTTTATGAAAAGCCTTTTCTCCTAGCTTTTTTCTCAAATCCGAATTATGTATCAGCTGCATTATTTGTTGCTGCCACTGCTTGTGATTGTTTGCAAATAGAACAGCATCTCCTGCTGATTTTTGCATTTCATAAGTGGGCGTGCATACAACAGCTTTTGAGGCAGCCCAGTAATCAAGCAGTTTAATGGGCATGGTCGATTCATTAAGCTTGTTGTTTTTCAAAGGGATTATGCCTATGATACTTTCTTTTATCAAGTTTGGCACCTTACTGTAATCAATACTACCGTGCACAAAAATATTATCATATTTTTGTGCTTTATATTTAATAGTTTTATACAGAGGGCCTTCGCCATAGATATTTAATTCAAGTTCCTTAAGGGAAGCAAAAACATCAAAAAGCAGATCAAAATCATACCAATCCCTAATATTTCCAATAAAATTAACTTTTAATCCGGGTGTTTTTTTAATAAAACCATTTGTTGAATGGGCATAAGACATGTCAATAGCATTGGGTATCAAATGCACATGGGGGTGTTTAGGTTTAAAAAACTCATACTGCTTATGCGATGTTGTTACAATCGTTGCTGCATGCCTGATTATAGCTTTTCTATTGATAAATTTCCAGAGAAGCTGACCGCTAAAAGATGTGTCTGCCTTAGACCAATCGTCTGTGACATCAAAAATAAAAGGAATTTTTTTTTGTTTTGCATATTTAACGGCTTTCCATGTCATTAAATGGTCACTTGAATAAACAAAATCAGGCTTATACGCTTCAATTTTTTTACAATTATCATTCGACTCTGTGATAAAACTTTTGAAAGACTTCTTTGAGCTACACATACGATCAACAACAGTTACATTTTTAACAGCCTCTCTTTTTCTATATGAACGAAGCCGGTATGTATTTTCCCAGTTTTTATACCTGTAAGGGTTTAAAAAAACACATTTGAAACCCAAATTGCCCAATCTTTCGGGCAGGACCAATTCCCTGTATGGATAGTTTTCCCAATGTACAGGGCTGATAAACATTATTTTTATTTCCTCAGGCTTCAATACGTTTTCTTTTTTTTAATATTTTATATATTTCTGCACTAATAATAAATTTTCTATTTCTGATTTTATGCTTAAAGCGTACTGGTAAAAGATTGTATATTTTCCTACTGAACTCATATTGAATCACATGCATCATGAATGGCAATTGTGCAAGGTAATATACCAGTGAAAATTTCGGAAAATATCTTTCATAGTTGAACCTGTTAATAAAACTACCACAGTAAAACTCTATTTTCTTTATTTTTGCCTTGCTCATCTTCTCTTTCCACAAATACTTATTTTTTTTGTCAGGTGGCGAATAGAGTTTTTTTTGCCATTGATTAACAAAACCTGATTCGTATTTCTGTTTTTTAGTATGAAATTTTAGCATACTTTCGCTAAATGGAATATTCAGGAAGTTGCATATCTCATTAAGCTTTTTTGGTGTATTGCTGATAAGGTCTTCATATCTAACAAGTATAATCTGCTTAGGTGCTTTTTCCTTTAGGGTTACATATTGTTCAGCGCTTTTTCTCCACATATCAGCCATTACTGCTGTAGGGAAAAGGGGCTTAAGTAAATTATGAGAACGTATGTGATCTCTGGGGTCCCTGATTAAAAAAATGAACTTGGCATCAGAAAAAGCGTTTTTATAAAACTGGAGCATGAGCATGGAGTGTAGTGGCGTTTTATCTCCTATAGCTAAGATTTCCTTCTTAGGAAAAACCGACTTGTAGTGACTATAGATAATTTTTATAAAAGTTTGCAAACTGGTGTCGTCTGGAGCATTAAAAATATTATTTTTCAATAACTCTTTATCAATGTTCCACTGAGTAGCAATAGAAGGGTACTTTGTAAACGACTCAGAACAAAAATAGTTGAAAAGCTCTTGTTTGTCTTTTTCCTGCCAGCGCTTAATTTTCTTAAACCTATGATTTGCATATTCAAGATTATAAGCGAGCTCCAATGGAATTATCACATGAGGATGCGCGTCTAGCATAGTACGCAAAAGTGTTGTGCCGGATCGTGGACGACCTATGATAAAAAAGAAAGGCGTATTGTTTAGTTTATTAATGTCCATGGAGAAATAAGTGTTCTAAGTTCATTTTTCAAAACCAAAATCACATGAACCAGATTTTGTCAATTATTTAAATAAAATATTTTTGCAAATTTATAAAAACACAGCTAATATTTTATTATTTTCGTGCTAACTTAGCCAACTTGTATTACTCACAGGCTAAAGTATTTTCCGTTCATTATTTCTGAATTGATAAATAAAACTGAACCTGGTCTATGAATTTTTTCAACAATAAAAAGCATCTTGCTTATTTTGCTCTGGGATTGATACTAGTTACAACCGTAATGATTTATTATCCTACCAGACATTACGAATTTATTGATTTTGATGACCATATATACATTACCAATAATGAACATATAAGGGATTTGTCCCCCCACGGTATTATTAATATACTTTTCGGCCCTACTCATGTACAAGGCACACGCCTGACAATATTATCACTAGCTGTTGACTACGCTATTGGCGGCTTAAATCCAAGTGTGTATAGAATGCACAATATTTTTTTGTACTTGCTGGGTATGGTTGTTCTCTTTTTCTTTATCAGAAAACTTTTTCAAAGATATGATCTGGCAATATTAGTGGTGGGGCTCTTTGCTGTTTTGTCAACACATGTTGAATCGGTTGTATGGGTGTCTCAGCGAAAAGACATGCTTTATTTCTTGTTTTATTTTTTAGCGTTGTTAGCTTATTTAAAATATCTGGAAAAGAATCATAATGTCAAGTGGTTGTTAGTAGCCTTTTTGTTTTTCTTCCTGTCTTTCCATGCAAAAGTTGCTGCTGCACCTTTAGTGGTTGTTTTGTTTCTTGTTGATTATTACAAAAAAAGACCTTTTGAGTGGAAAATGATATTAGAAAAAGTCCCTTTTATATTATTTTTTCTATTCTATTCTATCCGGTATTCCGGTTTAGATACGACGATGACAAGCGTTATTTATGAAGATGCCGAACAGGTTAAAAACATGACGACGGTTTATTACACCTTCACTGATCGCTTGTTTATGGGTGCATACGCGCTACTTTATTATATCAGGATGTTTTTTTATCCACACCCCATATATTTTATTCACCCTTATCCTGAAAAAATTAACGACGCTTTACCTCAGGAATATTACACAAGTTTTGCAATAAAACTTATGATTGCAGCTGCTGTAACTTTTTTATTCTTTAAGCTGAAAACAAAAAATAAAAGGCAATTGCTATTTGGCCTTTTGTTCTTTTTGGTAAATATTGGCTTATATTTACATGTGCTGGTTGATATTAAAGGAATAGTAATTGTTGCGGACAGATACACCTATGTGGCTTATGTCGGATTATTAATAATCACAGCTTCCATAATTGCACAACTATTCAATTCAAGGCAAAGGTTTTTCAAAACATGGATGTTGCGTTTAGGACTTTTGTTATACGCCATATTGTTTATTCAACATGCCGTTGTAGCGATTAAATACACAAAAGCATGGCAAAATGACAAAACGCTCTTTACTGACATCATAGAAAAAAACATAAACATTGTTTACGCTTACAATAACAGGGGTACTTATTACTATAATAATCAAGAGTTTGAAAAAGCTTTGGCGGATTTCAATAAGGCCATTAAAATAAACCCTAATGCTGTACATTTATATAACAATAGAGGTGCGACATATGTGCAACTGGAGATGTACGAAGAAGCATTATCTGATTTAAAAATAAGCATTAAATATAATCCCAACGATAAAGCTACGCAATTTAATCTGGCCAAGTGCCTGTTATTTATTGAAGACCAAGACGAAAGCATTAAAGCTTATGAAAAAGTCATTGAGAAAGACCCCTATAATGCTGATGCATGGAATGACAGAGGTAAACTAAAAAACGAAATGGGACTCTATCATGATGCAATATACAGCCTAAACAAAGCTATTGAATTAGATGCGACAAACCATCTGGCTTACAATAACAGGGGAATATCGTATGCCAGTATTTATGAGTACGATAAAGCAATGAGCGATTTTCATAAAGCCATTAAACTTGACAGCTTGTACTCAGACCCCTACATGAATATTGCCACAATTCTTGCTTTAAATAATTATTGCGGAGATGCCATTTACTATTATAATAAAGCTATAGATTTGAAACACACAAACCCCTATGTATATTTTAACAGAGGTGTGTGTTTTTTTAATCTAAATCAACGTGAAGCTGCATGTAAAGATTGGGAAAAAGCTCACAGTTTAGGCGTAGAGGAAGCATTAATAGAGTTACAAACCAATTGTAATTAATCATTGCTATGAAAACTTTCCACAATCCAAAGCTTTTGTCTTATGTGATTTTAAGCATGATAGTTTTCATCGTTATTAAAATCTATGCACCAATAATAAACTATGAATTTGTTGGCTTTAACCATGAAAGGCCTGTTAATCAAATAAGTGAAATAAAACAGGAAAGCTTACTTGATGTCGGCAAAGTTTTTTTTAATCATATTTTCAAAACTGACGCGCCTCTTGCTAAAGCTTCTTTAGCTCTCGATTATTATATTGGCAGAGACAACCCCGCCATATATCATGCACACAACTTGTTGTTATATTTATTGTGTATTATAGTTTTATTCCTATTTATTCAAACTTTGTTCAAAAGTTATGGTTTCTCAATAGCCGTGGTTGCATTATTTGCCATTTTAGCGACTCATGTAGAAATTGTGGTATGGATTTCTCAACGCAAATACCTGCTTTATTTTTTATTCTTTTTTGCTACACTAATTGCGTATTTAAAGTATCAGGAAACTGCGCATAAAAAAACCATATTATTCATCCTCACTCTGTTTTTATTTTTATTATCTTTTTTTGCTTACGGTAATGCCTGGGCACTACTGGCAACTATTATTCTAATAGATTTTTGCAAAAAACGAACGCTGAATCGGCCAATTATTTTTGAAAAAATTCCATTTGTAATTATCGTGCTCTTATTGTCACTTCTAAGTCATTCTTCAAACATTATTGAGAAAACTACAGAAGTAAACGAAGTGCAGCAAATAATCTTCCCACAATCATACTACTCCTTTAAAAACGCATTCATTGTTGCTTCTTATGCATTTTTTTATTATTTTGTGTCGTTTTTTCACCCAAAGAGTATTTGTTTTGCCAATTCCCATCCCCAGTTTATAAATAACCTTCTGCCCTATCAATATTATATGAGTTTCTTTGCTCTACTAATATTTGTTTTTTTGGCAATTGTTTATTTTGTAAATAAGCGTTCCGATAATAAGCGCCGGTATTTATTCGGATTTTTATTTTTTACAGTAAATATTGGATTGTATTTAAACTATTTCAGCCCAATGTCCGGCTTTGTCGTTGCTAATAGACACTCTTTTGTAGCATATGTTGGTTTATCGATTGTTCTGGCATCGGTTTTACAATATTTATTCAAAAGGAAAGATAACCGATCCCGCTTCTTGTTATTTATCGTTGTTTTATTGTTTTATTTAGGCATATTCGCACACCATGCCATTACTAAAACGAACTATATCAATATTTGGCAAAATAGTCAAACACTCTTCGGGCATTTGATTTCAGAAAATAAAAATTTGGTTTTTGCCTATAACAACAGAGGTGTTTATCATTTTAATAACAAATCATACGGGAAAGCTATTGGTGATTTTACTCATGCCATTAATTCAATATCTGATCGTGATAAAGAGCACATAACAACAGTTTACAGTAACAGAAGCATAGCATATCTGAAAACAGGTAACTATTTGAAAGCTATTAGTGATATTCAATATATATTAAATATTAATCCCCACGATACGCTGGCACAAAAAAAACTTGAAATGTGCTATAAATATGCGATTACCCATAACGATAGCCTTATATACATTAATAAGCGCCTGGTAAACAGCCCAACTGATGATGAACTATGGGTAAAAAGAGGCCGTTTGAAAAGCCGGCTGGGCTTATTACAATTTGCTTTAGATGATTTTAACGCAGCAGTAGAATTGCAGCCTAATAAAGCTGAAACATATAATTACAGAGGCTTGCTTCATTGGGATTTAAACGATTTTAATAATGCCATCTATGATTTTGAAAAAGCTATGGAATTAGATAACCAATACCCGGAACCTATTTATAATTTGGCGCATATGCTTTGTACACAAAAAAGATTTACCAAGGCTTTTATCAATTTTGACAAGGCTCTTGCCATAGATTCCAATAATTCAAAGATATATATGTATCGTGCTAACTGCTATTTAGAAATTAAAAACATCGACAAAGCATGTTTTGATTGGACAAAAGCCAAGACATTAGGAGCTCAAAAAGCTCAGAAAATGCTGGAAACATACTGCCCTTAAAACACTGTTGGTTCTGTTAAAACACATATTTTGTTAAAAAGTTAAACTAGTAAAAATATTTTATTTTTGGTTTGTTTTATTTATTTTTGTATGTTTGTATAAAATTTGGTATTAAAATACATTTACAGCAACTATCATCAAAACACATAATTATGAAAAATCAAAAATCTACGCTTAAAACTATCAGTTTTTTGGCTTTTATTGTCTTTTTATGGACTTTTTCCATAAATATTACTTTAGCAGGTGTGCCTGGTCAACCTTCAGTGATAACCGGAAACACAACGGTCTGTCAGGGTTCTTCAGAGGCTTATTCTGTTATTAATGAACCGGGTGTTACTTACAACTGGACCTATTCAGGTTCAGGGTTCTCTATTTCAAGCGGACAAGGTACAAATAGCATTCAGGCCTCTTTTTCATCATCGGCTACTTCAGGAACGCTTACAGTAACGCCAAGTAATACTTCTGGCACCGGTTCATCCCGAAGTCAAATGATTGATGTGATAACAGTGCCATCTCAACCTTCTGTAATAACAGGTAATTCGACAGTTTGTCAGGGCTCAACGGAAACATTTTCAGTTATTGATGTTTCAGACACAGATTATGACTGGACATACTCAGGCTCAGGATTTTCAATTACGAGTGGCCAGGGAACGCATAGTATAAGTGCTAGCTTCTCCAGCTCTGCCACTGCCGGAACTTTGACTGTAACACCAAGCAATACATGTGGCAGTGGTTCATCACAAACAATGTTAATTGATATTACTGAATTACCCGATCAACCATCATTAATCTCAGGAAATATGCTCCCTTGTGTAGGCACCTCAGAAACCTATTCTGTTACAGATGTTACAGGTGTTGATTATAACTGGACATATTCAGGCCAAGGATTTTCAATTACGAGTGGGCAAGGAACTCACAGTATTGTAGCAAGCTTCTCCAGCTCTGCCACCCCAGGAACTTTGACTGTTACACCTTCAAATACTTGTGGTGATGGACAAGCAAGGGTTGACACAATCTTGGTTATAAACGAGACCGCACCGGATATGCCATCATTAATTATTGGGAATTTTGAACCCTGCATTGGTGCATCAGAAACATATTTCGTTTATTCTGAGCCTAACGTTATTTATGACTGGACCTTCCCACCAAACTGGACACAAACAGGTGGAGGCAACACTCATTCAGTAACTGTAACAGTTGGTTCTGATAGTGGTAACATATCAGTAATACCAAGCAATCATTGTGGTATTGGTGCTGCAAGGGATTCTGTTGTATCGCCTGTTGTTTGTACGGGCATCTGGTCTCAAGATTTACCTCAATCAGTGTTTATTTACCCTAACCCCGTTATTGATAAATTAAATATTCTGCTCGATGAACCAGAATCTTATATAATTAGCATAAGCATATTTGATGTGTCTGGGAGAAAGGTTTTGGAAATATTTAGCAAAGACAATCATGAAACCAAATTAGATTTGTCCAATCTTGATAGTGGTATTTATCATATAAGTATTGTTGCAAATAATTATGAGTACAGTGCTAAGTTTATAAAAAAATAATAAGATTATTTATTCATCTAAAAAAATCGCTGAGTGAAATCCACTACATTAGGATACTCAGCGATTTTTTATTTATAGAATCATATATATAAGGGTCAAATAATCTGATCAATTAAATTGGCGTACTCTTTGACAATTTTTTCCCAATTATACTTTTTTTTAATGATCTCTATGGCTTCTTTTGGCACAGTATATTTTTTGTCAAAGTAGTCATTTTTAAAACCAGCCATCTTTTCAACCAGTTCATGATAATCCTCAAAGTTAATAAAGTCGCCATTTACTTTTTCAATTATCATTTCTTTGCTGCCACTAACAGGCGTTGTAATGGTGTATAACCCGCAGTTTAAGGCTTCAAGTAAAGCCAAAGACATGGCCTCTTCAGCAGAGGTTATAATCATTAAAGCTGCATTATGATAAAATGACAGCAAGTCATCTTTTGAAATCCATGAATGAAAAATAACATCATTACCCAGTTTATTTTTCCTGACAAACTGCTCCATGGGCTTTCTTAAAGGACCATCACCAACTATATCCGCTTTAAAACAAAGCCCTTTTTGTTTTAACAATTTTAAGGCTTTAAGAAAAACAAAAGCTCTTTTTTGTTGAACCAATCGGCTACTAAATAAGAGTCTAAACTCATCAGGAGGGTTTTTCTTTGCAGAAAAAAAATGAATATCAGTACCATTAGGAATTATTACATTTTTTTTTCTATCACCTTGAGGCAACATTTTATCAGCTCTTTTCTTCATCATTTTAGTCAATAAAATATTTCTTGCCGAATTCTTTAGAATATTCTGAATACGTTTATAATTTATAAGATGATAGAAAAAAAGCTGCTTTGGAAAAAACCATGGGATATCCTGCCCATGTGAAATAATAATATAAGGAATGTTATATTTTTTTTTGGCCCATATAGACACCAAGCCACAAGGGATTGCAAAATTAGCTAAGCAAAGTTTATAAGATG
>PXBB01000118.1 GCA_003565735.1 Bacteroidales bacterium | reverse complement strand
AAAAGGTATGTGAAATATCAGGAAGCAGAAGAAAAGAAAAATGAGTCAGACCGCAAAGATTTTACCCTCTTTTAGAGGGTTGTATTTCTTAAAGCCACCGTCTCTGACGGTGGTCGTTTACAATGACCTCTTTATGGCATTTATCTTTGGCCTTGATAAACATTAAAAAAGCTGTCAAAAATTTCTTTAGCTTCTTCTGCCAGTGCTGTCTGGTTATGTCTTTCAGCAATTTGGAAAACCCGTTGCACGGCAGATAGCGCCAGCTGTTTTTCATTATCTAATTGAGCAGCAAATCTTGGTTTAAAACTGAAATAATACTCCAGCTCTTGTGTTGCCATTGTAAGGATTTTTTTACTGAAATCGTTGCCTTTATCTGTTGCTCCTGCTCTGTAGTATGCTTCAGCAAGTGGCAGGGAGTACAAATTGTGGGGGACAGCACTGCTTGGTATTTCTTTCAGACATTTGTCGATAACAGCTATGGCCGAGTCGTTTTTGTTCTCATCAACCAAAGCATGAGCCAGCCGCGAGAATGTATTTCTAAGAATGATAAAGGCAACTCTTGAATTATCCTGCATTTGGTGAACCCTGGGGTGTTTAAGATTACCAAAGCTAAACTTGTTCATAAGGTTATCATAAAGAATGTCTGTATCAATTCTTCCGGTCTGACCGCCTCTGGTTTCTGTTTTAATGGGCACCAAACGGTAAGCCATACCCTCGAGTTGAAAATAATTTTGCAAGCCAATAAAATGGTCGGGACCAACCGAAGAAGCAAAATATAAAGGGCGCTCCCAATTGTTGCTTGCCAGTAAATCCATTAAAATGAAGTGGTTTTTTGTAATGAACCCCCCACTAATGGTCCATTCCAAAGCCGGTACTATTTTGTGTGCATTTTCCGGGGCTACGGTGCCATTGTTAACCACAGTAGCAGAATCAACGGATAGCTTAAGCTTTCTTGTGGGAAGGTAATCGATAAACCCTGCCTGAACTCTGTGTCTGTTTTCGTCTTTAGAAGCAAAATCTACCAGTTCACGTAGTTCTACATGTTCAGTGATTCTTTCATCTTCCAGTATATATACAACATCTCTTGTGTGTGCTATGTATTTGTCTGGTGTTAAACTCATCGGGATGGGGTCAGCTTCATAGAATTTCCGGCGCATCATATTATCAATATACCAGTCGGCACTAAGTAAACTCAGGTTGCATACTTTAACATCAGTACGAATGCCTTCAACTTCTTGCAAGTACCATAATGGGAAGGTGTCGTTATCGCCATGGGTAAAAATAATGGCATTAGGTGCGCAAGATTCCAGATAATTTAAAGCCATATCACGTGCTGTCGTGCGTTTAGATCTGTCGTGGTCGTCCCAGTTTTCTTTGGCCATTATAACAGGAACAAGCAGCGTGCTTATTATTACTGTTAAGGCAGTGGCCATTTTAGCGGACATGTATTGTCGGAGTTTTTCAATAATCGATATAACCCCAAAAGCTATCCAGATGGCAAAAGCATAAAAAGAGGCTGCGTAAGCATAATCACGTTCTCTTGGCTGATAGGGTGTTTGGTTAAGGTACAATATGATGGCCAGCCCTGTCATAAAAAAAAGTAAAGTAACTACCAATGCGTCTTTATAATTTTTTTTAACATGGTATAAAAAGCCTATAATGCCAAGGATGAGCGGCAATAGATAATACTTGTTGCGGGCTTTGTTTGATTCAAGGAAGTCGGGTAAGTTTGTTTGCGGTCCCAGGCGCATTTCATCTAAAAAATTAATGCCACTTATCCAGTTGCCTTCAAGTAAGCTGCCATGCCCTTGAATATCGTTTTGTCGTCCGGCAAAATTCCACATAAAATAACGCCAATACATATGGCTAACCTGATATCTGAAAAAGAACCGTAAATTTTCTGTAAAAGTTGGCCTGTAGCGTACTTCACGTTCTCCCCCATGCTGTCTTACTTCAATGGGTATGCCTCTTATTTTGCCCCATTCTTTGTAGGCTGAAATTTGGTCTGCCCGCGTGCCATGCATACGTGGGAATATTGTTTTAAAGCGATCATCATATACTGGTAAAACATCTTTACGCTCGTCAACTAAAACATACCTGCCTTGTTCTTCATTTTTTCTGTAAACAGGTTTCCCATCCTGTCTGCCCACTACAGGTGCATTGTAATAAGGGCCGTAAAGAATGGGCCAGTCGCCATATTGTTCGCGTCCCAAATAAGCCATGAGGCCTAATGCATCCACAGGCGCATTTTCGTTGATAGGCACGTTGGCATTAGAACGGATAACAAGCATAAAAAAGGATGAGTAGCCAATAACAATAAAAGTAAAACATAATATGATGGTATTGGCAAGGATTTTTCTTTTTCTATGAGTGTACTTTAACCCATAGACGATTGCGATGGTTAATGTTAGAAAATAAATAATAGTGCCTGTGTGAAATGGCAACCCTATTGAGTTTACAAAAAAACGTTCAAAAAGCCAGTCTAATTGAATAACCCACGGTATTACCCCATTTTGAACGACAGCTAATAGGCCTACTGCCACAGCTAGAGCTATAACAAAGCTTTTGGGGGTGACAGGGTATTTTTTGAAATAATAAATGAAGACTATTGCAGGTATGGTCAGTAAGTTTAGCAGGTGGACGCCAATAGAAAGGCCCATAACATAGGCTATT
Organism: Bacteroidales bacterium; assembly: GCA_003565735.1. GTDB lineage: Bacteria > Bacteroidota > Bacteroidia > Bacteroidales > PXBB01 > PXBB01. The sequence continues at coordinate 8,207 of PXBB01000118.1, read as the reverse complement.
AAAACGATCCAACGTAGTGCATCCGGTCTGTCGGCCTGGCTCTCCCATTTAAGCATAGCCCAAAACACAAAAGCGGTAAGAAAAGAAGACATGGCATACACCTCAGCTTCAACAGCAGAAAACCAAAAAGTATCTGAAAATGTGTAGGCCATAGCTCCCACAAATGCACTTCCAAAAATAGCATACATTTTCATCGTATCTGCAGATCCGCTTTTTGTGACCACTTTTTTAGCCAGTATGGTAATAGACCAGTATAAAAACAAAATTGTAAAACCACTGCTGATAGCAGACATGGCATTTACCATTAGACCCACTTTAGTGACATCTCCAAAAGCAAAAAGCGAGAAAATACGTCCTAACATTTGGTATAGTGGGGCGCCTGGAGGATGTCCTACCTGCAGCTTATAGGCTGTTGAAATAAACTCGCCACAATCCCAAAAACTGGCTGTGCGCTCCATCGTTAGAAGATAAACCACTGACGCTATTGTAAAGACTATCCAGCCTGTAATGTTGTTGATTTTTTGATAATTTTTCATATGATTTTTTAACGGCTAATGGTGAATATTTTTAGTATAATATACAAATACAATCTCTTTATGTTGTCATAAGTCTGGTAAGCCGCCTATGCAAAATCTTCTTAATGTTTATACGGCAAGCGGTTTGTCTCATTTCTTTTATGCAGCTAAATTATAAAAAAAACAATTGTCCCTTTTCATTTTTTTATTGTATTATTGTGATAAAATTTGCACAGTGTACATAAGCTATGCAGTTGGGATTTGAATCTCCGCCGGTACTTTGCTCTTATAAAATGAACCGTAAGCTTAGGTTGGTAAATGTTTTCTGACAGAGCCGGTGAAAAGTAAAAATCATTATTAATCTTTAAAACAATAGGCTTTTGAAGGTACTAGATATAAAAAATTTACACATCAAATTTCAGGGTGACTCCTCAGATTTTCAGGCTGTGAAAGGCTTGGATTTGGAATTGTTGCAAGGAGAGATTATAGGTGTTGTTGGGGAGTCTGGTTCAGGGAAATCTGTTACGGCACTTTCTATCATGCGTTTGCTGAGTAGCCCCCCTGCCCGGGTAAGTGCTGATCAAATGCTGTTTCAATACCAGGAAACCGGAGCCGTGGACTTATTAAACATAACGGAAAAGCAGATGCAAAAGATACGGGGACGGTATATGAGTATGATTTTTCAGGAGCCGATGACATCTCTCAATCCTGTTTATAGGTGTGGGAAACAGGTTGCTGAAATATTGCTCAGGCACAAAATGGTCAGCAGAAAAAATGTTAAAGAAAAGGTGATGGCGCTTTTTAATGAGGTTTTGCTCCCCCGACCGAACGACATATATAATGCTTTTCCGCATCAAATATCAGGTGGGCAAAAGCAAAGGGTTATGATAGCTATGGCCATAGCTTGCAATCCTAAAGTTCTTATTGCTGATGAGCCTACAACAGCACTTGATGTAACGGTTCAAAAGTCTATATTAAATCTTTTAAAGAATATTAGAGAACAATACGGCATTAGCATCATTTTTATCAGTCACGATCTGGGTGTTATTGCTGAAATAGCTGTCAGGGTAGTGGTTATGCACAATGGATTGTGTGTCGAAAAAAATACAGTGCATGACATCTTTCGTAATCCTGCACATGCTTACACAAAAGGCCTTATAGCGTGTCGGCCTGATATGCAAAGACGTTTGCGGAGGTTGCCGATGGTTAGCGATTTCAATGACGCATCTCCTCTTGCATCAGCTTCTTTGAAAAAGGTCTTATCCGACGAAGTAAGTGCTGAAGAACGCCAAAAATGGCATCAGAAAATATACAGTCAGCCTCCCATATTAAAAGTTGAGAAAATTGGTAAAAGTTTTGAAATTACCAAAAAAGCTTTCTCATGGCGTTCCGGAAAATTTCAGGCACTGAAAGATATTAGCTTTGAAGTGTACCCTGGTGAAACACTCGGTCTGGTAGGGGAGTCCGGTTGCGGGAAAACCACTTTAGGGCGTACATTGCTGCGCTTGATAGAACCTTCCTATGGCCGCATATATTACCAGGAAAAAGATGTGACAAAGCTAAATAGCAGACAGTTGCGTAAACTGCGTAAGGATATTCAAATTATTTTTCAAGATCCTTATGCTTCATTAAATCCACGCATAACAATTGGTCATGCTGTTTCTGAACCTATGGAGGTACATAGACCGGATTTGAGTGCCGGCCAAAGAAAACAAAAAGTTATTGAATTACTCGAAAAAGTTGGTCTGGACGCTTCTTTCTACAATCGTTACCCGCATGAGTTTTCAGGAGGTCAGCGCCAACGTATTGTGATAGCAAGAACTTTATCGTTGAACCCCAAGTTTATCATATGTGATGAGTCCGTTTCTGCTCTGGATGTATCTATTCAGGCACAAGTTCTTAATTTGCTCAACAAACTGAAAAATGAATTTGCCTTTACATATATTTTTATTTCTCACGATTTATCGGTGGTAAAATTTTTGGCAGATCGCATTATAATAATGAAAGACGGTCAAATTGTTGAGGTTGGAGAAGCTGACAATTTATATAAAAACCCGTCACATCCATATACTAAGCAACTGATAGATGCTATTCCAAAGGGGCTTTAAAAAAAATTACAATCTCAAAACGTATTGTAGCGCGAAAGAACGGGGTGGTTGAACATCGCCCGGTCTTATCATATATTCGTTGTTTAAAGCATTTCTGAGTATCGCTGAAATACGTGATTTGCTACTTAATTTGACCCCCAAACGACAATCTAATACGAAAGTACCGGTGTTATTTTTTTTCCGGTACTCGTAAAGTCCCGGTAAAATATATAAGGGCTCGCCATCAAAGATGATGGGGGCATCGTTTGGAAATCGCATTGTGTCTTCAAAAGCCTTGTCTATATTATGGATAAAACTAAAATATTGTATGGAAAAGCCCCATGTTATACTTTTGTATTGCATTTCCATATCTGCCTTAGCATTGTGATAGAAGCGGTATTTAAGCAGGTGCGAATTATCCGTTGTTTTTTTGCGGTCTTCTTCCGAAATGTTAAGGTCTATAGGGTTTGTATATGTGTAGCCGGCCATCAAAGAAGTTGCAATACCAAAAATGTTTCCATGCCCGACAACACTTACATCAACGCCTGTAATACGGGCATTGCTAACATTTTGAGCTTTGAAGCCAATATATTTAAAAATTGTGTCGGGGTGAAAACTGGTTTGTCCTTCTAAGTGCTCAGGGAAGTGGTAACCAAAAGAAAACTCTATCATATCATTATATTCAGTCCAAAAGCCTGCTATATCAAGGTATCCATGCCAGTTGTTAATGCTAAAGCCTTGCTTAATTCCCACTTCTGAACCCCAGCCATACTCAGGTTGTAGATTTTTGTTGGGAAAAATATTTAAGGCATCAACAGAAGAATGTATGTACTTTTCGGCGATGCTTGGGTAGCGATAGCCTTGCCCGTAAGATGCACGCAGGAATGTGTGATTAAATAACTGATAGTTGATGCCCGATCTTAAAACCGGCCTGGCATCTGTTTTGTCGTCTGTCATTTTGTAAGCTTCCCAGCGACCTCCTATCGAAACTGATAAACGGTTGAATTTTTTGTCAAGTTGAGAGTAAATTGCACCGCTTCTTCCAAAATGATTGGTGTTGCCATATATTTCGGCAAAAGATTCAATATATGATCCTGTGATACCGCTTGTCCACGACAAGTTATTTGCTATGTGCCTTTGGTATTGATATTCCGCAAAATATAAATTATCATCATTGTTTTGCCCTGTATTGTTATGGTTTTCGGTTCTGAAAAAGCGTGTTTTCAGGCTATGCCTGTTTCCTTTTTCTGTGTAATAGGTTATGTAAGGGTCGATATTAAGGCGCATATTATTAAATTCATGATCCCATGATTCATTAGCTCTGTAAATACCTTCATCGCCATCAAGCCAAAGCAGAAATTTTGCCCCTTGCAATTTCATAAAGTTCATATTCAAGCCATAAGTTAAGCCTTCAATGTCTTTGTGTCGCCATCTTGTATTGAAATTTAAACGGCCTCTTTGCTCCGAATCATTTTCTCTGTAACCGTTATTGCTTAAAAATTGACCACCTACAACCAAATCGAAGTGATTGATTTGACGGGAGTGGGAGAAACCGGTTGATGTAAAAATAGGATTTTTCTTACCCCAAGGGGCTGTTTTTTTGCGCTTAGGGTTCATATAAAGCCCTGATGAGAAGGTAAGCCTGGTTTCGGGTTGCAAAGAAGGATATTTGGTGCGTATATGTATCACACCGTTAAGAGCTGATGAGCCATACAAGGCAGAGGAAGCGCCTTTTAGAATTTCTATCTGACGTATGTTTTCAACAGGTGCAAAATGCCATTTAATATCTCCAACAGAAGCTGAAAGCATAGGCATGTCATCTACCAGAAGAAGTACCCGACTGCCAGCGCCGTAGCTGTAACTACTGCCGCCTCTGATGCTTGCCTGATCGTCCATAATCATGATGCCCGGTACTTGTTGCACAACAGTTTCTATAGATTGTGTGTGGGTGTTTTCTATCATCGAGGCCGGGATAACTTCCATTGACACTGTGACATCAGACAGCTTTTGCTCAAAACGACCGGCACTGACAACCACCTCATCTAATACACGGGAAGTTTCTTCCATAAATATGTTTATCGTTTTTTTACTGCCTTGTTCCAGTTTAACTTTTTTGGTAAGCGTTGTGTAGCCTACAAAAATAAATTTCAAATAATGTTGGCCGGCCTCTAAATCTATGGCAAAACTTCCGTTTAAATCTGTTGTTACACCACTTCCGGTTGCTTTATTTGTTATAATGCTTACGCCTATTAGTTTTTCATTGGTGTTTTTATCATAAACATTTCCTGTAAGCCTGGCTGTTTGCGAATAACTTGATAGTGTAATAAAGAAAAACAAACTGCATAGGGTATAAACCATTTTCACATCAAATTGATTTGATAAATAATTATCAAAATTAAATTTTTTTTGTGTTATTTTGCAAAAAAACATCAAAGTTGCTACAGTACGTTATTGGATTAGGATTGATACCCGGTGTAGGTGATGTCACTGCCAAGAAGCTCATAGCTTATTGTGGTAGTGCGGAGGCTGTTTTTAAGGAAAAGAAAAGCCACCTCTTAAAGATTCCCGGTATTGGTGCAATTTTATCTCAAGAAATTGCTACTCAAAAAGTGTTGCACAAAGCTGAAGCAGAGTTAAAATTTATCGAAGATAACAACATAAAAGCTTTGTTTTATCTTGATGAGAACTATCCGCAAAAGCTTAAGCATTGTGATGATTGCCCAATAGTCCTTTATTTTAAAGGCAAGGCCGATCTGAATACGGCAAAAGTCATAAGCATTGTAGGAACACGCTCAGCAACATCTTACGGTAAAAGAATAACCAAAAGCCTTATTAAAGGGCTTCAAGCATACGATTTGTTGGTAGTAAGCGGATTAGCTTACGGTATTGATGCTGCTGCTCATAAAGCTGCGTTGGATTTCAATTTGCCGACAGTTGGTGTTTTAGGGCATGGCCTGGATAGGATTTATCCACCTATGAATACCGTACTTGCCCAACAAATGCTTGAGAACGGAGGTTTAATAACAGAGTTTGGTAATGGGACAAAGCCCGACAAAGAAAATTTTCCAAAACGAAACCGTATCATTGCCGGGATGAGTGATGCTGTTGTTGTTGTTGAGGCTGCTCATAGGGGAGGGGCACTTATCACTGCTGAAATTGCACTCTCCTACAACAGAGATGTGCTTGCTGTTCCTGGTACTGTTGTCAGCAATTACTCCAAAGGATGCAATAAGTTGATTAAGCAAAATAAAGCGGCCCTCATAGAGTCAGCCGAAGATATTATATACAGCCTGGGGTGGGAAAAAGATGACCAAAAGAAAACCAACAAACAAAAAGAAATTTTTATTGAGCTGGATGCCGATGAAAAAATGGTATTGGAATACATAAAAAACCAAAATACAGCATTTATTGATGATATCATGTACGGGTGTAAATTATCGGTAAGTAAAACGGCAACCATTTTAATCAATTTGGAGTTTAAAGGCCTTATAGGAGCGTTGCCGGGGAAAAAATACCAGGCTTTATAGCCTACATTATTATGACAGAAAAGTTTTTTGATTACATTTGTTAAAACAATTCTAAACCATAACGTAAATAAAAACAACTATCCCAATGATACCTTTTTCGCCGCCACGTATTGACAGTAAAATAGTAGAAGAAGTTGCTGCTGCCTTATATTCCGGATGGATTACAACAGGGCCAAGAACGAAAATGTTTGAACAAGAACTGGAACATTTTACAGGCGCCTCGAAAGTGTTGTGCTTAAATTCAGCAACAGCAGGACTGGAGGTCATGTTAAGATGGTTTGGTGTGGGGAAGGGCGACGAGGTTATTGTGCCGGCCTACACCTATGCAGCTACGGCAAACGTTATTATACATTGTGGTGCAAAGCCGGTATTTGTAGATAGCGGTGATGATTTTAATTTGGATGTTGATGCTGTGGGGCGGGCTGTTACTTCAAAGACTAAAGCCATTATTACCGTTGATATTGGCGGGCTTCCATGCGATTACCTGAAAATTGCGGAACTCAACAAAAGTGAAAGGGTGAAAAGTTTATTTGTGCCGGCTACAGAAGAACAAGCTTTGCTGGGACGCCCACTTATGATAGCTGATGCTGCCCATTCGTTAGGAGCTACTTACGCAGGATGCCCCGTCGGACATCCCGACTTAGCTGATACAACCGTTTTTTCTTTTCATGCTGTTAAAAATCTTACAACTGCTGAGGGTGGCGCTGTTTGTCTTAATCTGCCGAAACCTTTCGACAATATAGAGCTGTATAAATACCTCTGTGTTAAATCGCTGCATGGGCAAAATAAAGATGCTTTCCAAAAAAATCAAATGGGAAACTGGCGCTACGACATCATTGAAGCCGGCTATAAATTTAATATGACCGATGTGCAGGCTGCTATGGGCTTGGTCGAACTAAGACGCTACAGGAGTGATATGCTGCCTAAAAGAAAGTATATTTTTGAAAAATATTCCGAAGGCTTTAAGAATAAAAAATGGGCACGCTTACCGGTAACAGAAACCGATATTAAACAAACTTCCTACCATGCTTTTATGTTGCGCATAAATGGTATTTCGGAGGAACAGCGCGATGCAATAATTCAAGATATCTTTTTAGCAGGCGTGGCAGTCAATGTGCATTTTATCCCGCTTCCTATGATGACTTTGTATAAAAATATGGGATATCAAATTAAAGACTATCCAAAAGCCTATAAGCTTTTTGCTTCTGAAATTAGTTTGCCTGTTTACTACAGCTTAACCGATGAGCAAATTCAAAAAATTATTTGGGTGGTTGGTGTAGCAGTAGAAGAAAATCTGATAAAATGAAACGTTTCTTTGATATTATTATGTCTTTGTTTCTGATGGTCATTTTTTTACCATTAATTATGACCATTGCTATTGTTGTGAAAATAGATTCGCGGGGCCCTGTTTTTTTTATTCAAAAAAGGGTCGGCAAAGGGGGCAAAGATTTCAGGATGTTTAAGTTTCGTACTATGTGCATTGATGCCGACAAAAAAGGCTTGCTTACGGTTGGCAATAAAGATAAGAGGATTACAGGAGTGGGCTATTTTTTAAGAAAGTACAAACTGGATGAATTACCTCAGCTTTTCAATGTGCTTAATGGCACCATGAGCATGGTTGGCCCAAGGCCGGAAGTCAGAAAGTATGTGGAACTGTATGATAGTCGTCAAAAAAAAGTACTTGATGTGCTGCCCGGTATAACAGACATGGCTTCTCTTATATACATTAATGAGAATGAGCTGCTTGCCAAAAGCCCTGACCCTGAGGAAATGTATGTCAGTGAAATCATGCCCGCAAAACTGGAGTTAAACTTAAGCTATTTGGCTAATAGAACCCTATGGTCTGATTTTAATATTATTTTAAAAACTTTTCTGAAAAGTTTTTTTAGAAAATAAAAGAAATACAAGAAGTACCATACGGTTGGTCTTACAATTTTTTTTTTGAGTGGGGTATATGTCAAAACAAATAAAATTGTAAATTTACATCGTAAAATATAGCCATGAATTTAACTGCCACAAAAACAAACGAAAATCATTCTCCCTTCAGGGACGGGGCAAAAGCACCCAGCCAAGGTTTT
>PXBB01000068.1 GCA_003565735.1 Bacteroidales bacterium | reverse complement strand
CCTGAAGAAAACCTGCTTTTCGGGGATAATATCAAACACTGCGAAGCTGCTTTGCTATGGCTAAAAGAAAATGCAAAACACGAATTAGGGATTACGGTGAATAAGATATTTCTTGCAGGACATTCCCAAGGGGGTTATTTAGCAACACGACTCAATACTATGCACCAAACGGATGGTGTTATTGCCAATGCGCCCGGGCCACTTAATTTAGTATCCCGCTGTCAACTGGAGGAGAATGGTCAAATTCCCAACGAAATGGAATGTACTTTACTTTATAATGAATATGGTGCCACTTCAATAAATCCAGAAGCCTATTTTCAAAGGTCTTTGTTAAATTTTACAGATGGCTTCAAGTCTGACATTTTATTCATTCAGGGATTAAATGACGGGTCTATACATATGCATTCTTGGCCGGCATTTAAACAACAAGTTTTAGATTGTACGGATTGTCAAAAAACATATTTTCTTGAATTGCCCGGCTTTGGTCATACTGCTTTGTTTCAAAGCGTTGATGCTAAGATTGAATTTAATAATTTCATTAACAGATAAATTGAATAATAAGACCGGCTGTCGGCAAGGAGTGTAACCAATTTGTGGTGAATGGGTTAGGTGAATTGGGAAGCATGCTTTTAAAGCTCAACTTTTTTTTGAACTATAGTTTTTTCTCATACATATTCTGCTACGGTTTTAATTAAATATTAAATAATATCTGTGCTAATATAGTTCTTAATAGTGAAGTGAAAAAAGAGTTACAATTAAAAATTATTTAACTCTTAGATATTCATACGCTTCCTTTTGAATTTGAATCAAGTATCCTCTGTTATACAGTCAATTAAGCATATTTACTAAGCATATCAGATAATTGCTATTTTGATGTTTTTAAAGCTGTTTTTGTATGCAAACTGTATGCAAATAAAAAAGAGCTACAACTAAATTTTGTTGTAACTCTTTGATTTTCAGGTGGGCGTTACTAGATTCGAACTAGTGACCCCCTGCTTGTAAGGCAGGTGCTCTGAACCAACTGAGCTAAACGCCCTTTTTTTGACGCTGCAAATATACACTTTTTTTTACTACCACATTTTTTTTTATTAATTTTTTTTAAAAAAAGTATGCAGCTGCTATTTTATCAGTCTTGGCAAGATTTTATAATTAAAAAATCAAGCCGGCCATAGTAAGAGCTATGATAGAGATAAGTTTAAGAAGAATATTAAGTGACGGACCTGAAGTATCCTTTAAAGGATCTCCGACTGTATCGCCTACAACGGCTGCTTTATGAGCTTCTGATCCTTTTTCGTACGATTGGCCTTTGTATTCGAAACCGGCTTCAATCATTTTTTTAGCATTGTCCCAGGCGCCTCCGGCATTTGACTGGAAAATGGCAAAAAGAACACCCGAGACAGTTACGCCTGCCAGCAGCCCGCCTAAAGCTTCAGCGCCAAAAGCTAAGCCAATAACTACGGGTACTATAACAGCTATCAATCCGGGTAGCAACATTTGTCGTAAAGCGGCCTTGGTAGAGATACTCACACATTTGCCATATTCCGGGGTGCCATCAGCAGCTTCAAAAGTTTCTATGTCTTCTTTTGTCCATTCATTTTGAGGCACAGTTTCATTTTTCTTCATAACCGCAAGCGCATTTTTTAACGGCAATATTTCTGTAAACTGTCTTCTGACCTCTTCAATCATTTTTTGTGCTGCTTTACTTACCGCATTAATGGTTAGCGCAGAGAAAACGTATGGCAGCATGGCGCCAACAAAAAGGCAGGCAATAACTATAGCTTTGGAGACGTCTATGGAGTTAATTCCTGCGGCTGTCATGTAAGCCCCAAAAAGTGCCAGAGCTGTTAAAGCTGCTGACCCTATAGCAAAACCTTTGCCTATAGCTGCTGTTGTATTGCCAACGGCGTCCAGCCTGTCTGTTCTTTCTCTGACCTCAGGTGGAAGCTCAGACATTTCGGCTATACCTCCTGCGTTATCCGATACGGGGCCGTAAGCATCAACTGAAAGTTGAATGCCTAAGTTAGAGAGCATCCCTACGGCAGCAATAGCGATTCCGTATAAGCCTGCCAGATGAAATACCAAAATAATTGAAAGAGCGATTACTACTATTGGTATAACTGTTGAAAACATACCCATAGCTAGTCCGGATATAATGTTTGTTGCAGAACCTGAAGTCGATTGACCGGCTATGACCCTTACTGGCAGCTTGTTGAGTCCTGTAAAATATTCTGTTGAGTAACCAATGACAAGACCGGCGATTAAACCAATAACTGAGGCAAAAAAGATATTTATAGCTTTAATTTCCATTATTAATGGTAATCCCATAGCGTCAGTATAAAGCGGGTCTTCAAATGTCCAGCTTTTTGGAAGAACATTTGTTATGATCAGAAAAGAAAAGCTTATCATGATTAATGCTGAGATGATTTGTCCTTTGTTAAGAGCTGTTTGGGGATTTCCGCCTTCTTTAACATTGATGAAGTATGTACCAATAATTGAAGCAAGAACACCTGCTCCTGCTAAAAATAAGGGTAATAATACAGGTGACAATCCATTAAATGCATCTGTAAAAGCACCCGTCATAAATACAGCGCCCAGTACCATAGCTGCTATAATAGACCCAACATATGATTCAAAAAGGTCTGCGCCCATGCCTGCTACATCGCCCACATTATCGCCTACATTATCGGCTACAGTAGCAGGATTAAGAGGGTGGTCTTCTGGAATACCTGATTCAACTTTGCCAACCAAATCGGCACCAACATCAGCTGCTTTGGTATAAATGCCGCCACCTACTCTTGCAAAAAGTGCAATTGTAGAAGCACCAAAAGAAAAGCCTGTTAAAATGGATATGACTTTTGAAAGATTGGCATAAGTATCTACTCCAAATACGTGGCTGTAAAAAATAAAAAGTATGCTCAATCCTAAGATGCCAAGCCCTACGACACTTAAGCCCATTACGCTGCCACCCGCAAATGCTATTTTGAGAGCCGGATTTAATCCTTTACGTGCAGCATTGGCTGTTCTTACATTTGCTTTGGTAGCGATTTTCATTCCAATATAACCGGCTAATCCTGAGCAAATAGCTCCTACAACAAATGATAAGGCTATTAATGGTGAAGATGTATCAGACTGTGAAGTAACTATTAATATGATGGCTAAAGAGGCAACAAAAATTGTCAGTACTTTATATTCTGCCTTCAAAAAGGCTATAGCGCCTTCGTTGATAAAAGATGCAATCTTTTGCATTTTTTCTGTACCAATGTCTTGTTTGCTTACCCAACTCGACCTTAACATCATGTAAATTAATGCTATAATTCCCATTACGGGGACTACATAAATTAGTATATTTTCCATATGTATAATTTTATAATTTTTGCAAAATTATAAAAAACTTCATTAAAGCTTGATTTAATTGTTTTTTTTAAAAAAAAAATAATTGTTTAAGATTTTTTAAAAAAATAATCGTTGGAAAAATTGTTAAAAAAAAAAGCGCATGGCAAAAGCTTTTTTAAATAATTTTACGCTTATAAAAAAACGCAAAAACCGATTTAATAAAATGACACAATCTGCCACGAAACAACATGCTGAAGAATCAGTTCCAAAGTCAAAATTTTTACATTTACATGTACACACACAGTTCTCAATACTTGATGGTGCTGCGCCCATCGAACGTTTGATTGATACCGCAAAGCAATATGGTATGGATGCTTTAGCAATAACAGATCATGGCAATATGTATGGAGTCACACGTTTTGTGAAAGAAGCTCATAAAAAAGGTATTAAACCCATTATTGGTTGTGAGGTTTATGTTGCTGAAGGATCCCGTTTCGATAAACAGGGACGTGAAGATAGAAGTGGTTACCACTTGGTTTTGTTAGCCAAAAATAAAAACGGTTATAGAAATCTATCCAAAATTTCTTCCATAGGTTATCTTGAGGGATTTTATTATACACCCAGGGTTGATAAAGAAATACTGAAAAAATACCATGAAGATATTATTGCTTTATCTGCTTGTATGGGAGGCGAAATCCCACGTGCTATACTCGATGGCAATATGGCTAAAGTTGAAGAATTGGTCTTAACATATAAAGATATTTTTCAGGATGATTTTTATCTGGAACTTCAAAACCATGGGCTTGATGACCAGGTAGTTGTCAATAAAGCACTTATCGAATTGTCTGAAAAACATCAGGTTAAGCTGGTTGCAACTAACGATGTGCATTATATTCGCGCTGAAGATGCAGAGGCTCATGATATACTGGTGTGTTTGCATACCAAAAAAGACCTTAATGACCCTTCAAGGATGAAGTATTCAGGGCAAGAGTATCTGAAAACAGCAGAAGAGATGGCTGCTTTGTTTTCTCAGGTGCCAGAGGCTATTAGCAATACAGTTGAAATTAACAACAAAATTGAAGCATATCCCATAAACCACAAAATTATGCTTCCCAAATACCCTCTGCCTCAGGGGTTTGATACGGCTGATGATTACCTCAGACATTTGTGCTATCAGGGTGCAGAAAAGTTTTACAAAAACCTTACTAAAGAAATTACAGAACGTATTGATTTCGAACTTCAGGTTATTCAAAATATGGGGTTTGCCGGCTACTTTCTTATAGTTCAGGATTTTATTAATGAAGCACGTAAAATGGATGTCGCTATAGGTCCGGGTAGAGGCTCTGCTGCAGGCTCTATTGTAGCATATTGTACAGGAATTACCAGCGTTGACCCTATTAAATACAACCTGCTTTTTGAACGCTTCTTAAATCCTGAACGTATTTCAATGCCTGATGTGGATATTGACTTTGATGATGAAGGTCGCGAAAAAGTTATCAACTATGTCATTGAAAAATATGGCAAGGAGAAGGTAGCACAAATTATTACTTTTGGAACTATGGCTGCCAAATCTTCCGTTAAAAGTGTTGCCAGAGTGGTAGGGCTACCTTTGCAGGAAGCCATCAGATTATCAAATCTTATTCCTTCCAGAGCAGGCATAACTCTTAAGGAAGCTTTTGAGGAGGTGAAAGAATTGGATGCGGAAAAGAATAGCGATAATAAACTCATTGTTAAAACGCTGCGTATGGCTGAAATTATGGAGGGGCTTTCTTCTCATGTTGGCGTCCATGCTTGTGGTGTCATTATTGGCTCTGAAAATTTGCTCGAACATGTGCCGTTAAGCAGGCAAAAAGATAACAGCAAAGATAAAAACGAACAGGCAAGTGTTGTAGTTACCCAGTACGATGGTAGCCATGTGGAAGATGTAGGCCTTCTCAAAATGGACTTTTTAGGATTGAAAAATTTGTCTATAATCAGGGATGCAATTAAAAATATCAAAGCACGCCACAATCTGAAAATTGATATTGATGAAATCCCGCTTGATGATAAGAAAACATTTGATTTATATAAAGCCGGTGACACTGTTGGTACTTTTCAATTTGAATCTGCTGGTATGCAAAACTACTTGCGTGAACTAAAACCTACTGAATTGGAAGACCTTATCATTATGAACGCACTTTACAGGCCGGGCCCTATGGATAATATTCCGACCTACATTAAACGCAAACATGGTAAAGAAAAACCAGAAAGCTTGCATCCGCTCATTGATGAGATTGTTAAATCTACATATGGTATCATGGTCTTTCAGGAGCAAATTATGCAAATAGCTCAAAAGATGGCCGGTTTTTCTTTAGGTAAAGCCGATATTTTGCGTAAAGCTATGGGCAAAAAGCTGACAGATACAATGAAAAAGCAGTTCCTTGAGTTTGTCGAGGGTGCTAAAAAAAATGATATCACACAAAAAGCGGCTGAAGATGTATGGAAGAGTATGGAAAAATTTGCTGAATATGGCTTCAACAGATCTCATTCCGCAGCCTATTCGCTCTTAGCTTACAAAACAGCTTTTCTCAAGGCACATTATCCGGCAGAATATATGGCTGCTGTATTGACACACAACCTAAATGATATCAAAAAAATAACACAGTACATCAATGAAAGCATACGCTTTGGCATTCCTGTATTGGGCCCTAGTATTAATGAAAGTCTTATAAATTTTACCGTTAATGAAAAAGGTGAAATTTTATTCGGACTGGGTGCTATTAAAAATGTCGGAGAGTCTGCGGCAATAGCAATAATAAACGAACGAGAGGAAAATGGTCCTTACAATGATTTCTTCGATTTTATTAAAAGAGTAAGCCTGAGAAATGTGAACAAGAGGTGTATTGAAGCCTTGGTGCTTTCAGGTGCTTTTGATTGCTTCCCCGAAGCACATAGAGCACAGTATTTTTATACAGGCGAAAATGACGATGTCTCTTTTATTGAAAAGGTCATTCGCTTTGCGCAGGCTTACCATGCCAACATACAAAGCAGTCAACAATCATTGTTTGGCGAAGAAACACTCACTGAAATCGACAATCCCGATTTCCCTTTTAGTGAGCCCTGGTCTAAGCTTCAACAACTGAAATCTGAAAAAGAAGCCATTGGTTTTTTTATCACAGGCCATCCCTTGGATGATTATAAAGTTGAGATGGAAAAATTCTGTAATGTTAGTATCAGCCAATTTAAAGATAATTTAAAAAAATTCGACAATAAAGAGCTGCGCTTTTGTGGCATTATCAGCGAAAGCTTACACCGTACCGGAAAAACCGGTAAACCCTATGCCTCTTTTGTTGCTGAGGATATGACCGGCAGCATGAAGTTTCACATTTTTGGCAAAGAATATTTGGACTTTAAAAGCTATCTCGAAAATGATTACTTTTTGTTTATCAAAGCGCGTGTGCAGCAAAGATTTAAAACTCAGGAACTGGAAATAAAAATTCACCATGTTTGCCTGCTGGCCGATGTGATGCAAAACAATGTAAATGCCATTACCCTTAAGCTAAAACTAGCTGATATTGATGAAGGTTTAATAAAAGAAATAAACCATATGGCCAGGAATAATGACGGTAAATGTATGCTTAGCGTTATAGTGCATGATGAAGAAGATAAAATTGTTCTGGATATGCGATCCAAGCTTAGAGTTGACCCCAAAAAAATGGTTGACAATATCAGTAAACTGAAAAATGTTGATTACAAACTAAACTAGTTTAGTTTTGATACAGAAACAGGAAAAACGATGAGGTTTCCCTGTTTACATGGTTAAATATGCCCTCAAAAATATAAAACATCTATGGGGGCGCACCCTCCCTTTACCCTGAATTATTCATGCTTTTAATTTGGGCCATACCGACTTATCGTTAGGCTTGAATAACAGTCGGTATTAAACAAACCTACTAACAATTTCAACTGCGTTTTCCTTGTTAGGGGTTTGGTATAAGATGCAAGGCATCGAAAGCTGCCGATATAGTAAACTATTTCAAGGCTTTCGTAACTTATGCGTTAAGTGGCTTTTGGCGATGGAGAATACCGACGGATTAAACATTTATTACAAACGAGGGAAGCGAAGTTCGTAATAATTTGTTTTACCAGTCGGTAGCAGCAGATGGCCTAAAGTAAAGGCACTCGAAAAAGTAAACAAAAAAAATGTTTTCAATGGTATTGGTCACTTTTAGCTTGATAATCAAATTTATACACCTTTTTTGTTTACTTTTATGAATAATGCAGGTTATCATTCAATTTTTAACATCATATTTTGATACGGTATCTTATGTGAAAATTCAATTTTTGTATCAAAAATAAACACTCCGTAGGTTAACATTTATTTTACTTATGCAATAATTTAAAAAAAATGGGCAACCATATTGTGAAAAATACGTCTTCATAGTGAATAAAAAATAAAAATATAGTAAATATATGAAGTTTTAATGCGGTTAAAATTAAGTAAATTGACTTTTAAAAATACTGAAAGTTATAAGAGGAAGTGCAGTGTCGCAGACTTGTTTTTACAATGATTTTAAATTATAAGTGAAAAAATATGGCTATGAAAAAAAAGAAAACACCATTAATAATAATCAGTTTTATAATTATACAGTTTATTATTTCGCATTCAATGGCGCAGCAAGCAACAGAAGAATGGACACTTCACAAGGAGGTGAGTGGCATACAAGTTTATGCGCAAACTGTTGATTGTATTATAGAGAGTGAAGGTTTTTATCAGGAGCATGTATTGCTGCGATTTGTCAACACCACCCCCATGCCACAGCGCATTAGCTGGCAACTGGAAGCATGGTACAGTGGGCCGGGCTATGAAGGCGACTGTGTGACCTGCGACAATGATGAATACCGTTTCAGCTTGTATCTGGACGCCGGCGAAACCGTCACCGGTAGTTGTGATTTGCACAGCCCTCCCAACTTGAAAATATTTTCAAAGTTTTTAAACTACGATACTGAGGTTGGCTTGACAGATTACAATATTGCAGTAATTGAGGTTTTACCTAATTAGCAGTTTGTTAAAAAAATATAGAATGTTAACCAATAAAATATAAAACAATGTTAAAAAAAAGCGTATTACAATTATTATTAGTTCCTTTTTTGGCTTTTATGTACATCCATACCTATGGTCAGTGTCACATAAAAGCCTATGGAAATGGTGTTTCAGACACTTTAACTATTTGTTTGGGGGAGTCTGTAAATTTATCGGCTACAGGAGGCTGTCCTACTTATGTGTTATATAGCGACTTTAATGATGCTACAGCCGGCGTCGGATGGTTTGCTTCCAGTCAGGCCATGTTTACAAACCCCTGCCCACCACATTCACCGGATGGCACCATATACCTGTGGATGGGTTCTTCTTCTGCAGCCCCGCGATTTCTCGAATCCAATGATTTCGACGTTTCGCAAGGTGGCACTATAAACTTTGAAATGCGTTATGAAGTCCAGGTGGGACAATCATGGGCAGCACCCTGTGAGGGGCCCGATTTGTATAACGAAGGCGTAGTTGTACAATACTCAACCAATGGGGGTATCACATGGAATGATATTATTTATTACGCCCCTAACGGTGATATTTTATCAAGCTACACGACAGCTACCCAGCCTTCTGTAGGTGCCGGTACACAAACGCAATTTACTGTGTGGGATACTTATACCGTACCCATACCTTCTTCGGCTGAAACGCCTTCAACAAGATTCAGATGGCATCAACCGGTATCAACAGCTGATATTTGGGACCATTGGGGCTTGGATAATGTGACAATTGCAGTACCACCGCCTACTGTAGAAGTATGGTGGAGCCATACCTCATATCAGGGTTTTACGCCACCCCCTGTAACACCGGTGGGAGATACCATTATTACAGTAACTATAACAGATGGTACCGACACAACTTCCAGTGATTTATACATAAGAGTGAACCCCATACCCACTTCCGATTTTACGGCAACCCCCGAAGTTTGTGTAGGTGAACCAGCAACCATTACCTATACAGGTAGTGCTTCGGCCTCGGCCAATTACGGCTGGAATTTTGCCGGTGGCAGTGTAATCTCAGGCAGCGGTCAAGGCCCCTATGAAGTATTCTGGCAGCAACCCGGCACTTACGATCTGACACTAACACTCATTGAGAATGACTGTGAGAGTGAGCAAACGACAGTACCGATAACGGTAAACCCAAAGCCATCGGGGCCGGTATTGTCATATGATTCGCCTTGCGAGGGACAGGATTTATTGCTTTATGCTGATACGATACCCGGAGCAACCTATACATGGTCAGGCCCGGCCGGATTTTCATCCAACCAGCAAAACCCTGTAGTGCCCAATGCCACAACAGCTAACGAAGGAACATATACGGCTTACATAACCGACGACAACAATTGTGTGTCAGACTTGTCTTCGATAGCTATAACCATCATCCCTTTACCAGATGTTACGTTTAATGCACAGCCTATGAGTGGTTGTCAGCCTCTGACAGTAGATTTTAGCGTTACCACGCCCAATGTTCAATCGTTTATGTGGGAGTTTGGTGATGGCAGTACTAATGATACAGATATGTCACCCAGTCACGAGTATGTTAATGATGGCTCTTATAGTGTACGTCTTACCGTTACCGACGACAATGGCTGTACCAACGATTTCATAAACAACAATATGATTGCCGTACATCCCATCCCTAAAGTTGACTTTACAACAAATCCCGAAGTAGGTTCACCCGGATATGAAATGACATTTAATTCAAGCTATACCACAACCGGTTCCACTTGGTACTGGGATTATGGAGACGGATCACCACTCGATATTCTGAATGTACCCACATCCGTTCATGCTTTTTCCGATATGGGTAACTACGAAGTGCTGCATATTGTAGAAAGTGAATTCGGCTGTAAGGACTCGGTGTCTAAAAATATTCTTATCATAGATATTACAATTCCTAATGTCTTTACACCTAATGGTGATGGTATCAACGACTATTTCGTAATAGATGGTATAGAGCAGATATCAGGCACGCACCTGGTAGTTTTTAACAGGTGGGGTAAAAAAGTATTTGAAAGCCACGATTATCAAAACGACTGGGGAGGTGAAGGCCAAGCCGATGGCGTCTATTATTATGTCATTACTTTTAGAGATAACCTCTTTGAACCTATTAACGGAACCGTAACAATATTAAGGTAGAGTTCTTATTTTTTGATTTATATCACTATTGTCCGACTATTCTTTTGTCGGATAATAGTGATAAATGTAATATTTTTTTAAAAAAAAGTTTTTTGTCAAGCAACTGTTTTGAGTATTTTGCGTCTTTAAATTACTTTTTGTAATATAACAA
This sequence comes from Bacteroidales bacterium, assembly GCA_003565735.1. Classification (GTDB taxonomy): domain Bacteria; phylum Bacteroidota; class Bacteroidia; order Bacteroidales; family PXBB01; genus PXBB01. The sequence continues at coordinate 694 of PXBB01000068.1, read as the reverse complement.
TGACAATCTTGTTTTTTAAAAGCATTAAAGCAGACAACAAATACTTCAAATCAATAAAATAGTAAATAATAAATTGTATTAAAATTAAAAAAAAAACTATGAAAACTAAAAGATTATTTATCAGCTTATTGCTTATGCTGTTCATTTTTTCGCATTCAATGGCGCAGCAAGCAACAGAAGAATGGACACTTCACAAGGAAGTGAGTGGCATACAAGTTTATGCGCAAACTGTTGATTGTATTATAGAGAGTGAAGGTTTTTATCAGGAGCATGTATTGCTGCGATTTGTCAATACTACCCCCATGCCACAGCGCATTAGCTGGCAGCTGGAAGCATGGTACAGCGGCCCCGGCTATGAAGGCAACTGTGTGACCTGCGACAAAGATGAATACCGTTTCAGCTTGGATCTGGATGCCGGCGAAACAGTCACCGGTAGTTGTGATTTGCACAGCCCTCCCAAGTTAAAAATATTTTCGAAGTTTTTAAACTACGAAACTGAGGTCGGCTTGACAGATTACAATATCGCAGTAATTGAAGTTACACCCAATTAGTAGATATACCATTAAATAAATAATAAAATGTTTAACAAAAAAAACAAATAACAATGTTGAAAAAAAGTGTATTATTTTTATTGCCGTTTTTAGTTTTTATGTACACCCACGCTTATGGGCAATGTCATGTAAAAGCTTATGGT
>PXBB01000067.1 GCA_003565735.1 Bacteroidales bacterium | reverse complement strand
CTTCGTTCAGGATAACAGATATCTTTTATAGTGTGAAGGGTCTCGTTAATCGTTAATCATCATTCGTTAATCAATTAATAAACAAGGGATAGCATCCCTTTATGTACCCGTTTATGTACCCGTTGTTTAGTTTAATGTTGCCATATTGTAATGGTTTTACTACATTTGACGCATGAACCTTTTGCGAATAATTCTTTTTCCATTTGCCCTTCTGTACGGACTGATCATGTTTGTCAGGAACAAGATGTTTGACTGGGGATTGTTGCCTTCGGAAACATTCGGGGTTCCGGTTGTATCGGTTGGCAATATCTCAACCGGCGGTACAGGTAAAACACCCCATGTTGAATATCTTGTGGAAATGCTTTGCGAAAAATACAAAGTAGCGGTTTTGAGCCGGGGCTATAAAAGAAAAACAAAAGATTACCTTGAAGCAACACCACAGTCAAAAGTAAATGATATTGGCGATGAATCTTTACAGATTTACAAGAAATTCAAAAGTAAGATAATTGTAGTTGTTGATGAAAAACGCCGGCGTGGCATCAAAAACATATTAAAAGATCATCCTGATACCGATATAATTTTGCTTGATGATGCATTTCAGCACAGATATGTTAAGCCCGCCTTGAATATTTTGCTTACCGACTATCGTAATCTGTTTACCAAAGATTATGTTGTACCCACAGGAAATTTAAGGGAATTTCGATGCAATGCGAAACGGGCTGACATCATAATTGTTACAAAAACTCCTGAAATATTTTCTCCCATCGATAAAGGATTACTGTTAAAGGGGTTGAAAAAGTTCAGGAACAAAAAAATTCTTTTTTCTTATATAAAATATGGTAAATTACATCCTGTCACAGGGGCTTGCAAGAAAACCCATCCCCGCAAAATTAAGACGGTTGTTTTGCTGACAGGAATAGCCGATACTGCTGAACCGGAAGAGTATATCAAAAGGATCAGTAAAGAATTGTACTTGTTTAATTATCCTGATCATTATAAATATAAAGAAAAGGATATTGATGAGATAGTTGCTTTTTTTAAGGAAATTTTTTCCGGTGATAAAGCTGTCGTCACTACCGAAAAAGATCTGATGAGGCTTCAGCAGCCGGGCCTTATGGAGGCTTTAAATGATATACCTGTTTACTATCTTCCTGTAAAAATTAAGTTTCACGAAGATGGTGAGAAAAAACTTAAAGATATAGTTACAGGGTTGTTTAACAATTGACGGGCTGAAAGACACAGGCTTTCTTTGCAAATATGCTACTCGTCACCCGTTAACCGTTACCCGTCACTATTATTATCAAACATACAGACAAATAAATTAATACGATAATGAGACTAAAACATTTCTTACACGAGCTGAAGCACCATGTGCCTTTTACATTTTTCGCAACACTGGGAGCTATATTGTTGATAATTGTTTTAAAGTACATACTCGAACAGCATATTCCTGAGGTTCTGTTTGATTTATCACATATCCTGCATATAATTGTATCGTCAGCTGTTACAGCCGGGATTTATTACAAATACAAAAAAAACGTTATCCTTTCACTAATTATCGGGGTATTTGGTGCAATTATCATAGGAAGTTTGAGTGATATAATTTTTCCCTGGATGGGGGGCGTATTTTTCGGGTTACATATGCACTTTCATTTACCTTTAATTGAATTGCCAATTATTGTTTTCGGGGCAGCTTTGGCAGGCAGTGTTATAGGCATTAAAACCATAGCCACAAAAATGCCGCACTTCGTTCATGTTTTCCTGTCTGTTTTTGCCAGTCTGTTTTATCTTTTAACATTTAGTGTTTCATTTGAATTGAGCTATTTTACAGGAGCATTTTTGATAGTTTTTATATCGGTCATAATCCCTTGCTGCATCAGCGATATTTTATTTCCATTTTTCTTTATCGGGAATCGGAAGGAGCAGCCTGGTAACGGGTAACGAGTGACGGGTAACGAGTAATGAATTACCTGTTATTGGTTATAATTTGTTATTTTAACTAAAAACAACCCGTTACCCGTTACTCGTTACCCGTTACTTCATAAAATAACCTGATTTATTTATTCCACATTAGGAATATAGCTTGCGGGATTTGCGAGTTTTGCAGAAATGGTCCTCTTTGAGGGTCATATTCGCCTGCAAAGAGTTCAAATATTTCAGCGCCCGGTCCTTTGGCATAGAAAGGAACGAGCTTATTGGTATGATGGTCGTGATTCCATTGCATACCGGGCATGTTGCCTTTACCGTTATTAATTACCGGAGGATATAGCGGGTCGGGGTCACCGGGGCCGGTCAGGTACCCACATTCATGGTCGCTGGTAACTATTATCAGCGTTTCATCCCAGCTGCTGTTCTCTTCAACCCATTCTACGGCTGCTTTTACCGACTTGTTAAAATCTATCTGCTCTTCTATGAGGCGGTCTGATTCGTTGTCGTGAGCAGCCCAGTCAACAGCCCCTCCTTCAATCATCACGAAAAAGCCGTTGGGGTTCCGGCTTAACAAGTTTAATGAAGCTCTTGTCATTTCTTCAAGTGTAGGG
>PXBB01000116.1 GCA_003565735.1 Bacteroidales bacterium | reverse complement strand
TGTAAACGACATGTGTTAATTTGCGATACTTTCCCATTTCGCAAAATTAAATAATTATTAGCACAGCTAAAAAAAAACATGACCACCTTCTAAGAAGGTGGGTTTTCAAATATAACTAAACCCTGCCCCTGCCCTTTGAATCATTCTTCCATGTACGGATAAAAAATTTCAGTGGGCGGCATAAAGGTCTCCTTTATTGTTCGAGGACTTACCCACCGCAAAAGGTTGAAACTGCCACCGGCTTTGTCATTCGTACCTGAAGCCCTTGCACCACCAAAAGGCTGCATGCCTACCATAGCTGCTGTTGGCTTGTCGTTAATGTAAAAATTGCCGGCTGCATATCGCAACTTTCTACATGCCTGAAGCATGGCATAGCGATCGTTCGAAAAAATAGAACCGGTCAAACCATAAGGTGAAGTATTATTGCAAAGTTCCAGTGTCTCATCAAATTTACTGTCTTCATAAACGTATATGGTCATAACCGGACCAAAAATTTCCTCCTGCATGGTTTTAAACATAGGGTCGGTGGTTAAAATAATAGTGGGCTGTATAAAATAACCTTCCGACTTATCACCCGCACCTCCTGTTATTATTTCGCAACAATCAGATTTTTTAGCAGCCTCAATATAAGACATGATATTATCAAAGGCTTTTTCGTCAATAACAGCATTCATAAAAGTAGAAAAATCTTCAACGCCTCCTACTTTTATTTGATGGGCTTGTTCGATCAAATTTTCTTTTATTTCAGGCCATAATGACCGAGGTATATAACTTCGGGAAGCTGCCGAGCATTTTTGCCCCTGATACTCAAAAGCACCTCTCACTATAGCCGTCGAAACCTCCCTGCTGTTTGATGATGGATGTACAAAAATAAAGTCTTTGCCACCGGTTTCACCAACAATTTTAGGGTATGATTTGTAATTATGAAGGTTTTCCGAAACATTTTTCCACAAGGTATTAAAAGTACCATTAGAGCCTGTGAAATGGATACCGGCCATATCTTTATGCTTCAACACCCTGTTACCAATAAGGCTGCCGGAACCCGGCACAAAGTTTATAACACCATCGGGTAAACCGGCTTCTTTAAAAATTCGCATAAGATAGTAACTGGACAACAAAGAGGTAGAAGCTGGCTTCCAAACGCTCGTATTGCCCATAAGTACAGCCGAAGTATTCAAATTAGATGCTATAGCTGTAAAGTTGAAAGGTGTTACGGTAAAAATAAAACCTTCTAAAGGTCTGTATTCTATGCGGTTGAGCTGACTGAACTCAGAAGCAGGCTGCTCACCGTATATCTTTGATGCAAAATGCACGTTGTATCTTAAAAAATCAATCGTTTCACATGCTGCATCAATCTCAGCCTGGTGTACACTCTTATCTTGACCCAGCATAGTTGCAGCCACTACCAGGCTACGGTATTTTTTAGCTATAAGCTCGGCTGCCCGTAACATGATTGATGAACGCTCAATCCATGATGTATTCTCCCATTCAACCTTAGCTTTAAGCGACGACTCAATAGCCATGTCAACCTCACGCTCTGTAGCCTGATGATAGGTTGCCAATACATGACTGTGATTGTGTGGCATAACAACCTTTGAGGTTTTCCCTGTATGTACTTCCTTGCCACCAATTATCAGGGGTATTTCTACTTGTTCATTACTCATTTTTTGCATGGCCTGAATAACAGCCTCGCGTTCCGGACTACCCTTGCGGTATTGCAATACCACTTCGTTATCCGGTTTCTCAAATGAAAAAACAGCATTATTCATAATCTGAATTTTATATTAATATTATTATTTAGATTTAGTCTGATGCAAAATTAAAAACAATAAATTAAAAAACAAAATGTATTGTTTTTTTAATATCGGGATGTAAGCTTAAAGCAACCGGGCAGTATTCTACAGCCCGTCTAAAAATAATTTTCTCTTTTTGGGAATATTCTTTTTTGGGGAAATGCAGCTTTACAACGATTTCTTTTACACGCCTTGGCTCTTCGGACATATATTTGGCAAGCTCAGCTTTTAGTCCTTTTATGTCAATAGCGTTGCGTTTTGCAATTATGCCAATAATGGTTATCATGCAGGAAGCCAAAGCAGTGCATAGTAAGTCGGTAGGAGAAAAAGCAGAACCCTGACCCTGATTATCAACAGGGGCATCTGTTATTATCTCAGCCTGAGAACGTTCATGAATAGCTTTAACGCGCAAATTGTCCAGGTAAGTGAGTGTGTAATTTTCCATTGATACTGTGTTTTTAGTAAATGATTATTTTATGATAAAGACAGGCATTTTGTAAGTTATCACAGAAGCGTTGTTATAGTTTAATATATCGGCAGCTTTCGATGCATTGCTCTGACACAAATTAAAAGCATGAATAATTCAGCTTAAGTATATCAAAGGTAATTATTTTTATAACAATAGTATTTATTTTTTGGCACCATTCTCTATTCCTAATCATTTTTTTGAATTAGGCACTTAGATAATAACACAAAAATGAGTAATATTGCGGAAACTATATCAACATATATGGAGCGGAGGTTCAAGAGCTTTACAATATTTGAGTTTCAGAAGAGATTTCCAGAC
>PXBB01000058.1 GCA_003565735.1 Bacteroidales bacterium | reverse complement strand
TTCATCGTCGATGTGCTGCAGAACTACACGACCTACGAGGCCTACTACCAGCTGGAAAAAGCGATCGAGGACGATCCGGCCTTCAAGGGCCGCCGTGCCCAGGCCCGGGTTGCCCGCTTTGCCTCGCTGCACCCGACCGCCATCGACCAGAAGGTCGAAGTCATCGTCGAGCACTTCCGGCGCCATGTGGCCAGGCAGCTCAATGGCCAGGCCAAGGCCATGGTCGTCACCCAGAGCCGGGAGCACGCGCTGCGCTACTGGCAGCACCTGAATGCCTATATCGAGCAGCACAGCTATGCGGGCCTGCGCGCGCTGGTCGCGTTTTCCGGCGAGCTGGAGATTGACGGCAACAGCTGGACCGAGGCCGCCGCCAACGGTTTTTCAGAGCAGGAACTGCCCCGGCGCTTCGACGGCGAGGAATTCCAGATTCTGGTGGTGGCGGAGAAATACCAGACCGGCTTCGACCAGCCCAAGCTGGTGGCCATGTACGTGGACAAGAAGCTGGCCGGCCTGCAGGCGGTGCAGACCCTCTCCAGGCTCAATCGACGCTTCGGCCCCAACAAGCCAACCTTCGTGCTCGACTTCCGCAACACCATCGAGGACGTGAAGGAAGCCTTCCGCCCCTACTACGAGGTCACCGCGCTGGAAGAGCGCACGGACCTGAACCAGATCTACGACCTCGAGCAGCGCATGATGGGCATGGGATACCTGCACCGGGACGAAATCGAGCGCTTCGGCGAGCGGTTCTTCAAGGGCGGACTGGATAATTACGACCGGGTTGCTCTGGAAGGACTGGTGAAGCTCTGCGTCGCGCGATTCGTCCAGGATGAAGACGAATCCCAGCAGGAGGAGTTCCGCCAGCTGTTGCGCAGCTACCAGCGCTTTTACTCGTTCGTGGCTCAGGTCGTTCGATTGCGGGACAGCTGGCTGGAAAAGCTGTTCGCCTACACGTCATGGCTATCGCGCCTGTTGCCTTCCAGGGATGTCCCGGCCGACATCACGGTCAGCGACGACATGCTGGAACTCGCCGCTTTCCGGCTTGAGTCGGGGGAGTCCGGCAGCGCGTCGCTGAAAGTCGGAGAGGCCCGCGGCCTAACGCCCATCACCGAGTTCGGCGCAAACCCCTACACGGAAGAGGAAGAAAAGTCGCTGTCGGAAATCATCGACTCCTTCAACGAGCGCCATGGCACCCAGTTCAGCCGCGAAGACTTCCTGCGTTTCGAGCGCGTCAACCGCGAGATTCTCGATGACGAAATGGAAGAACTGCTCCGGAACAATCCGACCGATGTGGTCTACAACACCTTCGCCCAGGCTTTCTTCCAGGGCATGGTGAAGCTGTTCCAGCAGGACAACGAAATGCGCAACATCGTCATGACCGACAGCGATGCGCGCCAGCAGGCGACCCGGCACTTTTTCAGAAGGGCGCAGCGGCAGGCGGTTGAGAATCAGCCCCGCTGAATCGCAAGCGTCTGGCCCCGTGGCAGAATCCCAGGCCGTTTTCCCCGTTATGTCGCCATTGGGGAATTTGGTCAAAATCGACGTCGGACCGCTTCGGTGACGTCACTGAATCCTTCCGGAAGCTGTTGAAAACCGGCGCGCAAGAATGGAGAATCGGAAACAGGCGTGGCGCTCTGTGGGAAATCAGCGCGTTAAATGGACAAAGGCTCGTCTAAATCCGGAGGGCTGGAGATGGAAGGCTATGTCTTTCTGACAAAAGACAGTCCCAATAACCCACTCGGTTCCCGGATTAACGAGCCGCCCGTCTAATCAACCGGACAAGCGTTTGTTACATTAATCCCTAGTTGGGCAATATAGGTCAACTTTTATGACTATTACCTGCTACTGGTGTGGAGCACCTAAAACCTCGAAAGAACACGTTCCTCCGAGATGCTTGTTCCCCAAAACAAAAGATGCACCTCAGCTTGGGAATCAAAGGAAAAACTTGATTAAAGTTCCTTCGTGCAACATCCACAATTGTGAAAAGTCAGGAGATGACGAATATTTGATGTGCATTCTTTCCGTCAATATTCTGAACAACGCACTGGCAGAAACGCATGTGAAATCAAAGATACTACGAGCTCTAAAACGCTCTCCAAGGCTAATGGCTGCTTGCTTTGGAACGCATCAAGATATTGCAGTGTCAGAAGACGGAGGGAAAGCCCTTCAACCCACAGCAGCAGTAAAGATCGACGACGCCCGGCTGGAAAGATGCCTTGAACATATGGCAAGAGCACTTTTTTTCCACAAGTATGGGAGTCGGCATGAAGGTAGTGTGCGTTGTACTCCTGAGTTCGTTGTTGCTATAACTGGCCCAGATGCAATCGAGCGAAATGCGCAGTACGAGGAGTTTAGGAGGGCTTGTGATCAGGCATTTGAGCATCAACCAAAAGAAGGCCAAAATCCGGGGGTATTTTTCTATCAGTTTCATCCGGATCCACCAGATCAAATGGCCGCGCTTTTAAGGATGACTTTTTACGAGGGCGCAAAGGCAACGGCAGTTTTCTGTGCCCAACAAAATGCTCAAGCGGACGCAGGGTAACTTCTAGGCCGGCAAAGCAAGGCGAGCCAGGTGGCGGCACCGG
>PXBB01000005.1 GCA_003565735.1 Bacteroidales bacterium | reverse complement strand
GTGTCGAAATAATCAAAGCCCTAACTTTTCAGGACCTTGATACTTATGAGCAAGCATTTGGGATTGCATTAGTTATTCTTGATGAATATGCCCATATTGGTGATAAAAGAACAAATAATCGATTGAGTACTGGCGACTCAATGCATCCTGAAACAAATAGAGAAGGAAAACAAAATTGGCCATGGTCCCCTGTAAATCATAGAGGAGAAGGTCCATCGGTATTTGGATTTGGTTTAAAGTTTTTTACAAATATGGATGGCTTAATTAAGTTTAACCAAGCAACAGAAACTGACGTAAAAAATAAATATCCAGGTACAGAAAACATTCCCTCCAATTTTGATCGCGCAGCTGCAGGAACAGATTTACTTAAAGACAAGGAATAATATTTATAAAAAAAAACTATTAATATGTTTTGTGTTTTTATGCTTTTTGTTTTATTGTCTTCCTTTTATATCTTTTTGCCAAAACAATAGTAAAGAATTTTGCAAGTTCGTTGATATGGCTTTAAAAACTTATTTAGATTCAACTTCAATTTTTCATCATTATACAGGCATATACAAAGGATCATTGTACAATATTGAAAAGGGTAATATTTTTATTGAAAAAAAATTTGGCACCATGATAGTCTTACAGAAGCACATCTTAGACCTATTTTTTATAGTAAACATGAGCAAGAATGGCAAGAGGAGTTAAAAATTAGGTACAATATTAATTTCCTTGATTTTAGAAGTCGATACAAAATATTTGACTTTAATTGTAATTGTTATAAAATAATTGATGATTTCGACAAATGGTTTACAGAAAACATCAGAAATTATAATGTGCATAGAATTTATTTTTCAAATATTCTTTACGATGAAAAAGATAATGCATTATTGATTGCACAAAGTGAGCAATATAGAACTTTAGTTTATTTGATTTTCGTTTTTAAAAAGGACGATAATAATAACTGGGAATTATTTTCTTATAGGTTTTTTATAAAAGGTTAAAGCCCGTTACAAAATAAATGGTAAACTCTTCGGTACTCATCATTAATGGAATAATGTAAAAGCTTACCTCATTTCTATCATCATTACTTCAATTTCTTCAATAATCGTATCGAGGAAGTGTCCTATTTTGTTTAGGAGGCGTATTTTTTTCAAAGCAACAGTTCTGTTAGTTACGTTCTAAACCAATAAACATAAACTCTCTAGTTTCATCGGCTTATCAAATAATATTCATTAAGCCAATGACAATACAATTTAAACGCATTAATTTTTACAATATCCTAAATTTTGCTATTTTTGCATAACCAAACTGTAATAGATGGAACTTTCTGAAAACGAAAATGTTGAATTCAAAAAAACCACAGGAGAGCTTAAACAAGGCATAATTTCAATCTGTGCCATTTTGAATAAGCATTTTCAAGGCACATTGTTCTTTGGTGTAAAAAACGATGGCACAATAGTCGGTCAGAATGTAAGCGAGAAATCCATCAGAGATATTTCTCAGTCAATTGCCAATCATTTAGACCCCCCAATTTATCCCAAAATTACCAAGGAAACTTTTAACAATACAGATTATATCAAGGTAAGTTTTAACGGAACCGACAAGCCTTAATTTGCTTACGGACGTTCGTATATCAGGGTAGGAGATGAAGACAAGCTTCTTAGTCCTGCTGAACTTGAAAAAATGATACTTCATAAAAATATATACAAAAGCAAATGGGATAGTACTTTAACCGAATATACCATCAAAGACTTAAATGAAGACACTTTGAAGGATTTTATAAGTCAAACAGAACTGGCCGGCAGACGCCCTGTTAATAAGGGTAATAACAGTACATTACTCAGCAAGCTTAAATTAACTCAAGAAAATGTGCTTAGCTATGCGGCATGGCATTTATTTTCAGATAGTCAACCGGTTGAGTTGCAAACAGCAGTCTTTAGAGGGACAAATAAAACATCGTTTTCTGATATTAAGCATTTTAGGGGCAATATTTTTATATTGTTCAAAACAGCTGTTGCTTATATTAATGAAAAGATTAACTGGAGGGTTGAATTCGGCAATGATATGAAACGACATGAGATACCCGAAATCCCAGTTACCGCTATCAGAGAGGCTCTTGTAAATTCGTTTGTGCATAGAGATTATAACAACCCGAAAAGTAACGAAATAGCCATATTCGATGATAGAATTGAAATATATAATCCGGGATCCTTCCCTACAGGCTTGAAACCTGATGATTTTTTTAAAGGAGAAGAGTGTTCTTATTTAAGAAATCCGAAAATTGCCGAGATGTTCTATTATACAAAAGATATTGACAGGTGGGGTTCGGGCTTGCAACGGATTAAGAAAGAATGTGAAAAGAATGGCGTCCCATACAAAATTAAACTCCTGAATAATGGGTTTTTGGTAATTTTTTACAGAAATAAATCTGAAGATGGGGTCCAGAAAACTACCCAGAAAACTACCCAGAAAATTTTGGATTTAATCCGTCGAAAACCAGAAATTTCACGCAAAGAAATTACGGAAGCTTTAGGCAGTATAACAGATGCCGGAGTTAAATACCACTTGGCAAAAATGAAAAAGAAAGGCATAATTAAACGTATTGGCCCTGCCAAAGGAGGTTATTGGAAAGTTGTTGAGAATGAATAAAATAAATATAAAGCCCCGCTGCCGCACCATGCCATCATGCGGCAGCGAGGTTTAACGGTTTTAAACTGTTGGAATAGTTCTGCGTCTTTAAGTGTGGTATTAACTATATGGGCTTATGCGAAGGATAATAGATTTACAGTCTTGCCTGTCGCCAGAAAGGCTTACAATGTCTTTAAACATTGCAACAATTTATTGAAAAGCAAGCCATCATAACCCGATTTGGTTAGAAAATAGCGATTTTTGTTGTGAAATTTTCATCATGCGTTTTTAGCTGCAAAAAATATATTCCTGCTTTAACATCCATGATGTTGATTTTTTCAGGTTTATTAAAAGAAACATGAATATTTTTTTTAAGTACAAGTTTGCCTTTAAGATTATGCATTTTTACAACTCCTTCAATCTCTTTATTGCTTATTAGGTGCAAAAAATGATGTGCCGGATTCGGGTAAACATGTACGCTTAATCGGTTTGTATTTTCCTCAAATACCGACATGCCACCTCCTGCTTCGCTGTATAGAGCTGCCGCTGCCTGATAGTATTGATTGGCAATAGATGGGTCAAAAATGATAAGGGTATTCTCGTCATTTCTTAATTCTGCTGAAGCACTCCAGTTGTGTGAGCCTGTAAGGACTGCTGCTGTAGCATGACCATTATCGACAACCATCATTTTATGATGCATAATGCCCGGCCCGGTAAACTCTTTGATATGTGCAGGCGGCAGACTGTTGGTAAGATATGGCTTCTGGGAACCTGTAGGATTTTGGTTGTCAAGAAGTATGGCAAAATTATGCAAGCCCGTATTAAATCTGTTTATAAGAGCGTTTGCGAGGGTTTCTCGTGTTATTAACATGGTGGCTACTGCTATATTGTCCTGGGCGTCGTTAATCAGCTTTAATATTTGCTGCTCAGTATTATCAGAAGGGCTAAAATAACACTCAACATAAATACTGTCTATCATAAATTCTTTAGGTGTGTTGTCAAGTTTGCTGGCACCATAACGAGAATTTGAGGGATTTGGGAGGGGGCCGTTGCTTCCCCAGATTTCTTCAAACTCTATAGTATAAGTAAGAGCCAGCGTCTGGTCGTAAATAATTATTACGTTATTCTTGTCGGGACCGTTAATTTGGTTGTTGGTCCAGTTTGTCGATCCTGTCCAAACCCAGGCTTTACCGGCATCCTGATGATGTGCATCAGCCACAATAAATTTGTGATGCATAAGGCCGAGCATATAACCCGTAGGTCGTGCATATACCGCTATTTGGCCGTCAAGATTGCTAACCATTGTACTTGATGTGCCTCCATGATAAATTACACGCACCATAACACCACGGTTGTGAGCGGCATTGATAGCACCGGATATCCCGGAATAGGGATCTGTTGCATGTGAGTTGTAAATGGCAATATCAAGTGTCTCTTCTGCCCTGTTTATGTATGCTATAAGCGTATCGCGCATATGATGCGCCACATTAATGGCCGGATTGTCAATAGCATAAGTATGGTCAACAGTGTGGTTGAAATAAGTCTTAATACGACCAGGAGCACGAGAGGCTGTAGCATAATGCCTCTTATAATAAAGTGTGTCTTTGTGTGCATCAAATATTTTTAAGGCTGTTTTGTAAATAGAAGATGGGGGTACATCGTTTAGCACAAATTCATGGAGTGTGGATTTGCCTTTTTTGTTTTGGTAAACAATTTTTTCCTGATTTCCGTATATACATTGCAAGTGAATAATATATGAAGAAGGGACATCCGTTTCAAATAACAAACTAAAGCCGTCCTGCCTGATACCCGATGCTTTGATTTCTTGCTGCATTAACCTGGGTTGCGCATGGGCATAAAAAAATCCCATACACATAAAGATGAAACCCAAAAAAAATGTTCGGAGTATTGATAAGTATTTTCCCATAACCTTAGTATTTACCTGCAAAGATAAGAAGCTTTTTTTTCTTCCTTGTATTATTTACAAAAAGTAACACTGCTGACCTACCAAGTTTGAGGAGATTCTTTGCTTCTATAGCTATCGGAGCTCTGATATACATTTGCAGGACACGGAACAACGCTAATTCAGTTGCCTCGCATACGGGAACTGCTGTATATTGTCAGGTTGGCATACCGATATCCGGCACAGGCTTTTTTAAAAGCTTATGCGTATAAATTATAAGGCTTTGTACGCTATATTAATATCTCTTTTTTACTGTCCCAAAAGGGTGTTCCGGCGGTGCATATATGGTATAAAGTTTCAAAGGGGTATCACCAGTATTGATAACCTGATGCCAATAGCCGGCAGGCACCATAACGGCGAAGTCTTCGTAAGCCATTTCGTCGAAATACAAATCATCTTTGCTTTTGCCCATTAAAATTTGGGCTTCTCCTTTTTCTATGCGAAAAAACTGGTCGTGATCGTTGTGCACTTCAAGGTCGATAAATTCGCCTGGTTCAAGCGACATCAAAACGAGCTGCATATATGCACCTGTCCAGATAGACATACGGTAATTATCACCGGCTTTTGTGGCTTCTTCAATATCAAATACCCATGGCTGCGGGCCCATGTCCTCTTCAACTTTCTGTAAAACTTCAGCTTCTTTTTTAACGTCTTTTTCAATTTCTTTTTCGGCAACTTGATCTGGAGCTGTATCACATGATTTAGCCAGAAACACAAATAAACCGAAGAATAAAAAAATAAACGCTGCTTTGTTGTTAAATTTTTTAATCATACATTTTTTTTTTTGGGATTTTTAATATGCAAATTTAATAAAAAATCTTAAGTTTGCATAATTGAAAGTGTTTATAGTCCTTAAATCCGTAAGTGGTTTGCGTAACGAAGGTCTGAAGTGTATTTCAGATGTGGGAAGCGCAAATATGAGCACTCTAAGCGTAGCCGTAGCTACGGTGAAGATCGGAATATTGAGCATTTCCGCAGATGGTGTGCAATTCAGACATGCAGTAGCAAATTACATGCGGATTTAAGAATAGTATTAAGAGCTAACTAATTAAAAAACATAATAAAATGAAGCAGTTAATTGAATGTGTCCCTAATTTTAGTGAGGGCAAAAACATGAGTATTATTAAGCAAATTACGGATGTAATTGAAGAAGTTGAGGGTGTAAAGCTTTTGGATGTGGACCCCGGAAAAGCTACAAACCGTACTGTTGTGACATTTGTGGGAACGCCGGATGCTGTAATAGAGGCTGCATTTAGATGTGTTAAAAAGGCCTCGGAACTGATTGATATGACAAAACACAAAGGCGAGCATCCGCGTATGGGTGCTACTGATGTGTGTCCGTTAGTACCCGTTGCTAACATAAGCATGGAAGAAACCGTAAAATATGCCCACAAGCTTGCCGAGCGTATTGGCAATAATCTGAACATCCCAGTATATTGCTACGAAAATGCTGCTATGAAAGCAGAGCGCAAAAATCTGGCTTATTGCCGTAAAGGGGAGTATGAAGCACTCCCTGAAAAAATGACAAAACCTGAATGGAAGCCCGATTTCGGACCGGCTGAGTTTAATGCAAAAGCCGGAGCGACAGCTGTAGGCGCCAGAGATTTTTTAGTGGCCTATAACATCAATCTTAATACGACATCAACACGCAGAGCCAACGCCATCGCTTTTGATGTTCGCGAAAAGGGGCGTGTTTTACGGGAAGGCAACCCATTGACAGGAAAAATTGTAAAAGACGAAAAAGGGAACCCTGTTTTTAAACCCGGCAGCCTTAAAGCTGTTAAAGGTATTGGTTGGTTTATTGAGGAGTACGGCATTGCACAAATTTCTATGAACCTTACAAATATCAGTATCACACCGGTTCATATAGCTTTTGATGAGGTGTGTAAAAAAGCAGAAGCAAGAGGCGTAAGGGTTACAGGCTCCGAACTGGTTGGCCTTGTCCCACTTAAAGCCATTCTGGATGCAGGAAAGTATTTTCTCCGTAAACAAAAACGCTCAGTAGGTGTATCGGAAGAGGAAATTATTAAAATTGCCGTCAAGTCGTTGGGGCTTGATGAACTGAAACCTTTCAACCCCAAAGAAAAAATTATTGAATATGTGCTTGAGGATGATAGCAAAAAGAAGCTCATTGACATGAACCTTAAAGAATTTGCCAACGAGACAGCTTCTGAATCACCGGCTCCCGGTGGCGGGTCTATCTCTGCTTATACCGGCGCACTGGGCGTAGCTCTTGGAACAATGGTAGCCAACTTGTCATCGCATAAAAGAGGTTGGGACGAAAGATGGGATGAGTTTTCTGTATGGGCGGAAAAAGGTCAGAAAATTAAAGATGAGCTCTTGTGGCTTGTTGATGAGGACACCAATGCATTTAACAAGATAATGGACGCTTTCGGACTGCCTAAAAGCACTGAAGAAGAAAAAGCAGCCCGACACAGTGCCATCCAAAATGCTACCAAATACGCCATCGACATCCCTTTCAGAGTTATGAAAAAATCATTCGAAGCTCTTGAACTTATTAAAGCTATGGCCGAGATTGGTAACCCAAATTCTGTGAGTGATGCAGGCGTTGGCGCCTTATGTATCAGAACTGCTGTTTACGGTGCCTTCTTAAATGTTAAGATTAATGCAGCCGATCTTGAGGATAAGAAATACCTTGAAGAGCTTTTCAAACAAGCTGAAGATATTTTTGAAAAAACAAATGCTCTGGAAAAGCAAATTATTGACATTGTAAAAGCAAAACTGTAATTTTTATTTAATGTATATCCTGAAAAACAAAGGCAAAGGGAAAATTGCTGATCATATACAAGTAAGAGATGCAGACTTTGCTCTTATTGCTTATTTCAATGCATGTGACCTGCAAGACTATCTTTCGCGAACAGGTTTCCACCATAAGTCATGCAGTATGTTGCAGGATGCCATAAGCGCCGTGCCATACGGAAAAATTGTCGAAATTCATAATTTATAAAACACCACTATGGGCTTAGATACGATTATTTCGCTCAACAAAGTTTCTGTTTATCAAAAACAACACCTTGTTTTAGCAAATGTATGTTTGCATATCGACAAGGGCGAGTTTGTGTACCTTATCGGACGCACAGGATCCGGTAAAAGCAGTTTGCTTAAGACTTTTTACGCCGACCTCCCTGTGATAGATGGCAACGCTTCTATAGCAGGTCACGATTTGCGTACTATTAAGAATAAACAAATACCCATGTTAAGGCGAAAGATTGGAATTGTTTTTCAAGACTTCCAGCTCCTTATCGATAGAAGTGTAGAAGCCAATCTCATGTTTGTGCTGAGAGCTACGGGATGGAAAGACAAAAACAAAATGCGCGATAGAATTGATGATGTTATGGCTAAAGTAGGTCTTACTACTAAGGGTTATAAAATGCCTCATCAGCTTTCCGGCGGTGAACAGCAAAGAGTGGTTATTGCCAGAGCCTTGCTCAACGACCCGGAAATTATTTTAGCTGATGAGCCTACAGGTAATCTCGACCCTGAAACATCTGATGGCATCATGAACTTGCTTTTTGATATCAGCAAAACCGGACGCGCTGTCATTATGGCTACGCACGATTATGGGCTTATAGAGCGCTTTCCCTCAAGAATTATAAAATGTGAAATGGGAAAAGTCGTCGATCAGAAATGTGAAGAAGATAATGTGGGCCCCGAAACAAATAATCACGATTTAGAGGAAGACAAACTCGAAAAAGACGGCACTCAAAATGTGGTTGAACATAGTGATGTTATTATTGTTAATGATGATAATCAAACAAAAGAAGAGCATAACCCTGCGCCGGAAATTGATTCAGAGGATACTAAGCCTGCAAATCAGGGCTAGGGTTGAACAGTAGTGATAAAAGTTGAAGACAGCTTTTATCATTGTTAAAGCCGTTCTTGTTGAGCAATTGCCGCCTTTTTTTGATTTCATCCTCTGTAAAAGGCTTTTTAAATAATTCTATCAGCGATGCCTTAATAGCCCGGGGTTCATCATTGACAATGCATAACTTTTCGAGACCCGTATTGATAACCATTGGCGTATTTACCAAGCAATAGCGCCCCGTAAACAAAGCTGCTAAAAGCTTTAGTTTAATGCCTGTTGCTTGAAAAGTAGGGAGTATGTTAACGTGTGCATCTTCGATTAAGCGGTATATCTCTTCAGTTTTTATTTGTGATTTTATAGTTACATTTGGCCTTTCCGATGCTGCTTTTTTTAATTCTCTGGACACTTTGCTGCCTGCAATAATCAAAGGTATGTCTATGTCATTGAAAATTTGACGGATTAAAAATAATGCGGCTTCATTATTCTCGGCAACATCCAGGCTGCCGTGGTATAAGGCATATTTACCCTTACCTGTTTTAATGGATACTTGTTCATGAGGGTGGAAAGCCGAAACAATTTTCACATTAGGGTATTTTTTTGAAAAATGCAAAAAGTCATTTTTTGATATGGCTGCTATCCCTTGGGCATGTTCTAAAACTTTTTCATATTTTTTAAGCTTGTTAGACTCATGCAAATAGTAGTACTTTTTAAAAATATCTTTTTCGGCTTTAGCCAAATTAGCATAATAATGGTGTTCTACATTGTGCGTGCGGACAACTTTATGTCTTTCTTTTAGCTTTTTGCTGTCTAAATGAAAGCAGGAGTGTAAACCTTCAAAAAGTATTGGCGCATGGCCCTCGGAAATTTTTTTCAAAAGAGCTGTAGAATTACGCGATGCCACAATATATGGTTTGAATTTTAGCAAGTGTGTTTTATTGATCTCGCGGGGATAATAGTAAACATTTTCGCAATACTTGTTGAGCTGCTTCGATGGTTTGCGATCGTATTCGTAACAATGCAAATGTATTTTTACCCCTGCTTTGCGAAGCCATTTTATTTTATAATAAATGTCTATAGCGCCGCCATAGTTAACAGGCACGGGTATGTCAAATGCGATGACGTGCAATTCTTGTCCTTTATATGAATTTTCTAAAGACATTTTCAAGTGTTTTTTTTTCGTTATTCCAGTTTAATTCTTTTGCTGCAATTTTAAGATTTTTTTTCCATACGGCACGCATTTTTGTGTCAAACAGCATTTGTTGCATAAGACCTGCCAAATGATCTGGTGCGTGCGAATGGGATATCATGCCGATATGGTACTGGGTGATTATTTTCCTGACTTCTACCAAATCACTGGCCAAAATAGGAACCTGAGCATGTATATAGTCAAAAAGTTTGTTGGGTAAACTGAAGCGGTAGTTCTCGTTAGTGTCTTTGTCAAGTGTCAAACCTAAGTCGGCATTGGCTGTATAATGCATAAGCTCAGAGTATGGCATACGTGGTAAAAAAAATACTTTACCCTCTAAATTGTAGGATTCTTTAATTTCTTTTAACACCGGCAGCGCATCGCCATCACCTATTATGTATAAAACCGCCTGACTAAGACCGAATTTAGTTTGCATGGCTAAGAGTGCTTCCTCGGCTCCTCTGTCGATGTTGATGCCGGCTCCTTGAAGTACAACAATTTTTTTTTCTGTGGGTAAGCCAAGTGTATGGCGGTCTTTAAAAGCATTTGAAGAAGAAATGTCCGGCAAGTTACGTACAACCTCAACTGGTTTGGCATATTGAGTTTTATACAAAGAAGCAATAGAGTTGTTGACCGTGAAAATGTATTTAAGTTTGGGGAAACAAAACCTTTCAATAGTTTTCCAGATATTTTTTACAAAAGGTCTGTGTTGTATCTCTGGTACGCCTGTAAAATATTCATGGCTGTCATAAACAAGGGGCGTGCCTTTAATTTTGTGAATTAAAAAGTTAGGAAAAAGCGTATCCAGGTCGTTTGAAACCAAAAGATGAGCTTTATTGAACATAAGAAAGAAAAACAACCGCATATTGTAAAAAGCGTAAAACAGAAAACCTTTTTCGAAAGGTAATGAAAAACGATACATGTGATATTTTCGCTTTGGAAGCGGGGTTGACCCCTTCTTTTTGCGCCCTACCAGTACGACCTTATAGCCCAAATGATGCAATAAATCACATGTACGCGATACACGCTGATCGGTTAATAAATCGTTTGTTACTGATACAATTGCTTTTGCCAAAACTTCCTGTTGTAAATGGTAAAGGGCTAACATAAAATAAACTGCATACGGCTCATATTATTATAATGGTTAAAAAAAAGCTTTGCTTTTTATGGTTATTGCAGCCCTAATGATGATGTTAGTACAGGATTAAATAATAATATTATTTTTGTAGCAATATGAAACACACCACACCACCCGAAGCGGGAGATATCATAGCAGCTGCAGAAAGAATAGCAGGTGTAGCACACCAAACGCCTGTATTGGTAAGCCGTAGTTTTAACAAAATGCTTGAGGCCTGCATTTTTTTCAAATGTGAGAATTTTCAAAAATCCGGTTCTTTTAAATTCAGGGGCGCTTTAAATGCGGTAAAAAGCCTGACAGATGCTGAGCGTGCTCTTGGTGTTGCTACGCATTCATCGGGCAATCATGCGCAAGCACTGGCACTGGCTGCCTCACTTAATAATGTTAAGGCGCATCTGGTTATGCCCGAAAATTCAAGCAAGCCAAAGGTGGAAGCTGTGAAAAGTTATGGTGGAAAAATCAGCTTTTGCGAACCCAATTTACCGTCGCGGGAAGAAACCCTGAAAAAAGTATTAAAAAAAACCGGAGCCGTACCCATACATCCCTATGACGATTATCGCATAATAGCCGGTCAGGCAACGGCTGCCAAAGAACTTATTGAAACCCATGATTCCCTGGATTATATTATTGTGCCGGTTGGCGGAGGGGGCTTGCTTAGTGGTACAGCTTTGTCTGCCGCATACTTTTCCTCAGCTACTAAGGTGATTGCAGCTGAGCCTGAGCAAGCAGATGATGCTTTTCGCTCTTTTTATCAAAAAAAATGGATGCCTGTGGTAAATCCGAATACTGTGGCTGATGGCTTGCGTACATCTTTAGGTAAACGCAATTATCCCATTATTATTAAATACGTGCACGATATCGTTACGGTTGACGAGTCCGGTATTTTAAAAGCAATGCGCCTGCTATGGGAACGCTTGAAAATAATTGTAGAGCCCTCATCTGCCGTTGCTTTTGCAGCACTATTAGAAAAGAAAGTAAGTTTTGAAAAACCGCATCCAAAAATAGGATTGATTATTTCCGGGGGCAATGTTGACCTGGACCCCTTTTTTATGCCAAAACCCTAAAGCGGAATCAGAAAGCATTAAATCAGTAGTCTCATCATTTAATCATTGGAATCATCATCCAATTCTTTAAGTATTTTGCTTACGTCTTCTTCTGTTTCATGCAGTTTCGATTGGCATGTTTTAATAAGCTGTGCGGCTCTTTTTACTTTTGCTGATAGTTCGTCAACGGATATTTCGCCTTGTTCAATTTCAGATACAATATTCTTAAGCTCGTTAAAGGCATCGGTGTATGAAAGTTTATTCTTCATGGTTTTTATGGGTTAATATGTGTTTAAAATCATAAACGGTATTTTACGTGTTCTTTGTTTTTTTTACAACACTTTTAAGAACACCTGAGTGCAATGTGGTTTCAATAATAGCGCCATCGTCAACCTGGGCTTTACCGGTCAAGGCTTTCCCTTTATAACGTGTGATGCTGAAACCTCTTTTAAGTACTTGATTAGGATGGACGTTGTAAATGGTACTTTTAACACCCGCCAAATCTTTTTTTTGGTTTTTTAAAGGATGTAAAGACTTATTATGCAAGCCGGTTTTTAATAAGTTCAATTTTTCGCGTTCATTTTTGACTGTAAAAACACTTTTTTTTAAGGGTCTGAGATACTGTTTGATGATAATGTGAAAGGTGTGCGTAATTGCGAAGGTGTTTTTACGAACTTCCTGAGTTATTAAAGCTATTGCTTTTCTGGTATTTTGAAAACTTAAAGGCACACTTTTCCTGACGGCTTCCTTGAGATTTAAAAGCGCCGTATGCTTACTTTTCAAAATAAAAATGCTGTGACGGTAAAGTATAGTCAGTGCATGTTTGATAAGGTTTTGGTTGAATTGCAGCTTATGATTGGCCACTGAACGAAAAAGCTTTGTTTCGGACTGTAAGCTGCTGCGTTTTTCGTGTAACAGTTTAAGCGATGCCTCGTTCACTTTTTTTTGTGTCTCGTTAAGGGGCACCGCTAAGTTGGTAAATTTTTGAATAAGAAAATCAGCAAGGTCTGTTGGCGTTATGAGGTTTTTGTAAGCAACCATTTCTGCTACTGTTTCATTGGTGATATGGCCTATGCCTGTCAGAACAGGCTTTGGAAAGGTGGCGATGGCTTTAGCCAGCGCGTAGTTGTTGTATGACGATAAGCCTATTTCGCCTCCCCCGCCTCTTATAATGGCTACCAAATCAAAATGCTCTTGTACTTTTTCAATGCGGTGTAACTGCGTGGTAATTGATGCTACTATTTTTTCGCCTTGTAAAACTGATGGAAAAAGCATATAAAAAAAAGCATAACCATAGGCGTTGGCATGAATTTTTCCAAGGAAATCTTTGTAGCCTTTACTTGTTTCAACGGATATGACAGCAATGCGTTGAGGTGGGCATGGCAGCTCTAAGGATTTGTTTAAGTTGAACAAGCCCTCTTGCGTTAAGCGCCTGATGGTTTCCTGCTTTTCCTGTTCAAGGTCTCCCATTGTGTATGACGGGTCTATATCGATAATACGTAATGACAAACCATGCGTTGTACTGTATGAAATATTTGAAAGGAATAATATTTTTATATCATCTTTAAGTGGCTCTTTAAGTATTTTTAGAAAGTTGTTGTTAATTCTTATATAATCATTCTTCCATATGTTTGCATGCATTTGTGCCACAATTTTCCCATCTTTTTTTTCAACAAGTGTAGGATAGCAATGGCCGGAGTGTATGTAATGATTGAGTTTATTCATTTCGGCCTTTACCCAAAAAGTACTGCTGTACCTTTGCGTCAAGGTTTTCTGAATGCTCCTCGAAACTTCAAGCAGCGAAAAAACTTTTTTACCTTCAACGTTTTCGGGCATGACTTTATAAAAAATGGTATATCAACAGTAAGCCGGTGCGTTTACCTAATAACGGCATTTATTTTTTTCTGATAAAGCTGCATTAAGCTTTTCATTATCTTGTCAACTTCTTTGTCTGTTAGTGTTCTGTTATCATCCTGAAAGGTAAAGCTGACAGCATAAGATTTTTTACCATCAGGAATGTTTTCGCCTTTATAAATATCAAAAAGGTTTATGGATTGAAGTTGTTTGATATTTTGATTTCTGGCCATTTCTTCAATTTCAATAAAGCGGGTTTTATTATCAATAAGCAGGGCAAGGTCGCGTCTCATTGCCGGGTATTTGGATGCTTCCTTATAAACAAATGTGCTGTCGTTGATAACCTGAATGAGTTGCGCCCCATACAGTTCAGCATAAAATACATCCTGTTTGATGTCAAAATATTTGAGCACTTTACTGCTTATGCATCCAAAATGAGCCAGAACCGCATCTTTGTATATGTAACTTAACCCATAATCAAAAAACTCAGGAACATTATCGCTGGTTTTTATTTTTAAAATATCAATGCCTAAACCTTTAAGAGTTTTATTCAGTTCCGATTTTAAACTGAAAAAATCATGTGGCGTTTCAGGTTTTTGCCACGACTCTTTATACTGTTTACCTGTATGTAGCAGCATAAAATTGTAAGCCTCCTGATATTTCTCGAGGCCTTTTTCAAGCTTATTATGGGAATAGGACTTGCCAACCTCGAAAAGCTTCATATCGCTGATATTTCTGTTGATATTGTGAAGTACGACCTCCAAAGCTCCATAAATAAGACTTCTTCGCATCATTTCTAAATCTTTACTTAAAGGATTTAAAATGCGTACACATTTTTCAATATCGAAAAAGTTATGGTCTTTGTAATAATCATACTTAGTTAGAGAATTGTTCATTATTTCAATATACCCATTATGGCTCAGGTAGTCAGAAAATTTTTGAATGACAGCTTCGTAGTTGTTTTTTGGGAAGTGCGTTGCCGAAGCATTGACTTTTTGTGGTAAGGCTATGTTGTTAAAACCATATATGCGCATAACTTCTTCAATCACATCAATTTCTCTTGTTACATCAACCCTGTATGGGGGTATTGTGATTTGAAGACCGTCATTATTTTCTTTCAATATTTTTATTTCCAAATCATTAAGAATATTTTTGATATGCTCATGACTTATGCTGCTGCCGCTGATTTTGTAGAAATTATTGTATTTAAAATCAACGTAAAGGGGCTCAACAGGGGCGGGGTAAACATCAATAACATCAGAAGCTATTTGGCCTCCAGCATTTTCAAGTATCACCGCTGTAGCTTTTTGAAGTACTTTAACAGCTATGTTTGGGTCTGTGCCTCTTTCAAAACGGAAAGAAGAGTCTGTTTTCAACCCCAAACGCTTGGCTGTTTTACGGATATCTATGGGGTTGAAGTAAGCACTTTCGATAAAGATGTTTTTTGTTTGATGGGTAACTCCTGAATTCAGCCCACCGTAAATACCTGCTATGCACATGGGGCCATCAGCATTGCATATCATAAGGTCGTCGGGTGTTAGCTTATGATCTGCGCCATCAAGAGTAGTAAAATCAAAATTATGGTCATATTTTTTTACAAGTACTTTTTGCCCTTTAATAGCATCAGCATCAAAAATATGCAAGGGCTGCCCATAAGCAAAAAGTAAGTAGTTGGATATGTCAACAATATTATTGTGGGGTTTTAATCCAATAAATTTAAGTTTGTTCTGTAGCCATTCCGGCGAGGGCTTGACAGTAATATTTTTAATAAGTATTCCGGCATAACGCTTACAAGCATTCGTGTCTTCTATGGTAATACTGATAGGCTTGGATTGCGTTTTTGGAAAGTTATCAAAATCAATGCTGTTTAATGGCTTGTAGCTTACAGTTTTTCCATTTTTATAGTTGTTTTTATTGTTGATAACCGCAGCTAAGTCGCGGGCAACACCCATATGAAAGGCTGCGTCAGCTCTGTTGGGAGTAAGACCAATTTCGAAAACCCAATCTTTTTCAATGTTGAAATAATCAGCGGCAGCATTTCCTACGGGTGCATCGGCAGGTAAAACCATGATGCCGTCTTCTGCTTCGCCCAGCCCTAATTCTTTCTCCGAGCATATCATCCCCTCAGAAACGGCTCCCCTAATTTTTGTTTTTTTAATTGTAAAACTATCTTCCTGGGTGTATATTTTAGCTCCAACAGTAGCTACAAGCACTTTCTGGCCGGCTTCAACATTGGGCGCACCGCATACGATGTCTAAAACAGTATTTTCATTAATGCGTACTTTCGTCAGGCTCAACTTATCGGCATTGGGGTGCTTTTCTTTTTGCGATACCTGCCCAATTACAACACCTTCCAGGCTGCCCCTTACAGAGGCAACTTCTTCAAGTCCCTCAACTTCCAATCCACAGTTAGTTAATAATTCAGAAATGTGTTGAGGTGTCTCATTAGTTTCTATATATTCTTTAAGCCAATTGTATGATATTTTCATGCGTTTGTTTGTTATGCGTTATGGTGCTTTCTTGTTAATATGTGTATCAGTTATTTGAAGTATTTTGAAAGTATTGCAAGCAGTTGTTAAGTTTTTTATTGCTAAACTGTTTTATTCACAAAAGTAAGCAAAATAAGTTTTCAAAAGTCAGACAATCAATATGTTGATAATAAGTGTTATACATCTTTATTGTTTGCTTTAGTAAATAATGCAGCTAAAACAGAAATACACTGAAACAGCAAAATTAATTTTTTTATTTAAATTTGAATAAAACAAATTAGAAGGTAAGTTTTATGAAGAATATGACATGCTTAGCGGTGGCTTTAATGATTTTTTTGCCCGTGCTTTTTGCTCAAAAAGATGGATATGAAATAAAGATAGAAGTAAAGGGTCTGAAAGAAGGTGATAAATGTATTCTGGGTAATTATTTTGGCGATAAGCAGCTTGTGCAGGATACTGCCTTTGCTGATAAACGTGGGCGTCTGGTATTTAGTGGCGATGAAAAAAAACCCGGTGGCATCTATTTTATAGTTCTGCCTCAGCGACAGTTTTTTGAAATATTACTTGACGAAGACCAGCATTTTACCATTAAAACTGATATTGACGACCTTCTTCATGCCATGAAAGTGAAAAATTCTAAAGACAACAAGCTTTTTTATGAGTACCAGAAATTTATTTCAAACATGCAAAAAAAGGTTGAAGGTATCAATAAAAAAAGAGAAAGTCAGGCAGAAGGAAGCCGGGAATATGAAAGTCTTATATCCGAGATTCATACCATTAATGAGAAGGTAAAGGATTACAAAAACAATATTATTGAAAACCATCCCGATTTTTTATTGTCCAAAATTTTGCTGGCTACCAAGGATATTGAAATTCCCGATATGCCATTGCTGCCCGATGGCACTAAAGATTCGCTCTTCCCTTACAGATATTATAAAGAAAATTATTTTCGCTATTTTGATTTTTCTGACGAGAGGTTGTTGCGCACACCTGTGTTTCATCGGCGCCTTGACAATTACGTTAAAAATGTTTTGATGCAGGTGTCGGATACCATTATCAATGTTGCTGAAAAACTGATAGAAAGGACTGATGGCAACAGAGAAACCTTTAAATATTTGGTGTGGTATTTTACCAATTATGGTGAACGCTCGAATATTATGGGCATGGACGCCGTTTTTGTGCATATGGCAGAACAATACTACCTGTCAAATAAGGCTTTTTGGGTAGGTCCCGAACAACTGAAAAGCATTGCTGACAGGGTGCGTGTACTTAAACCACTTCTGATTGGAAGCGTGGCGCCAAATATTACGGTCGTGGATTCTGTAAATCGGGCTTATTCATTGCATGATGTGCAAGCTAAATATACCGTTCTTTATATATGGAGTACAGATTGTGGGCACTGTAAAAGAATGACACCTATTCTGAAAGATTTTTATCTGGAAAACAGAGATAAAGGCCTGGAGGTTTTTGCGCTTTGCACTGAAACAGACCTTGATGAATGGAAAAGAAAAGTCAGAAAAAATAATGTTGATTGGATCAATGTTTGGGATCCCCTTAACAGGTCTAACTATAGAGACTTGTACGATGTTTATAGTACACCTATACTGTATCTGTTAGATGAGGAGAAAAGAATAATAGCCAAGCGTATTGATGCTGAACAGTTGAAAGGCTTCTTAGAAAGAATGATGAGCGAAGAACTGGATTATAATTAATTTTTCGCATTTCCTTTTCGCATACCTAAAGATTATTCCCATTCATCACATGTTGTGTGAACGAGATTGTTTTTATTCTTCCTCTTCACTTCACTTCGTTCCGTTCAGAATAACAAGTAGTATATTGTCATGCTGAATCCGATGATTATCGGATGAAGCACCTCTTCTTAGGCAGATTTTTTACTTCGCTGTGCTACCTTAAGAATGTCACAAAACTGCCGGCGAAGCGCTTTTCCCCGGCATCGTCCTCATTTGCGTCCATAAACAAGGGATTCATTACCCCGCCCCCCCCCTGCAAAATCAAACCATGCATTGAAGCAAACAACCAGTAAGGCTGCACAACTCAAAAAAAAAATACACCTGAAAAAACCAGCAGCCGAAACGGCTTTGGTTGCGTTCGTAAAGAAAACCTTTATGGTCCTAAAAACCGTTATTTCGACTCCGATTTTATCGGATGAGAAATCTGCCATTACAGCTTTATTTTCTTTTTACTCCAGCACTTCAAAAAAAGAAATGTCCTTTACTGGTTTATTAAAAAAGCACTTGTTACTAATTTAGTATTTTTGTGCAATTATTATAAAAATCAGCAAATATGAGCGAAGATAAAAAGATTATTTTTTCGATGGTTAATGTAGGCAAAAAGGTGCCACCCCACCGACAGATTCTAAAAAATATTTACCTGTCATTTTTCTATGGCGCAAAAATTGGCATCATAGGTTTAAACGGTTCAGGTAAGTCAACACTTCTGAAAATTATTGCAGGTGTTGACAAGTCATTCGAGGGGGATGTTGTTTTTTCGCCCGGCTATTCGGTAGGTTATTTAGCTCAGGAGCCGGAACTGTCAGCAGATAAAACAGTTAAAGAAATTATTGAAGAGGCCGTACACGAGGAAGTGGCATTGCTTAAGGAGTACGAAGAGATCAATAACAAGTTTGCAGAACCCATGAGCGATGATGAAATGAATAAACTAATTGAGCGGCAGGGTGTTGTCACTGAACTTTTGGAACAGCATAACGCCTGGGAGCTTGACAGCCGCTTGCAAAGAGCTATGGATGCTCTGCGTTGCCCCGAGGGAACGACACCTGTGGCACATCTGTCGGGTGGCGAGCGTCGTCGCGTTGCTTTGTGTCGTCTTTTGCTTACCGAGCCCGATATACTGCTGCTTGATGAGCCTACCAACCATCTTGATGCCGCATCTGTGCAATGGCTTGAACAACATTTACAACAATACAAAGGGACTGTTATTTCAGTAACACACGACAGATATTTTCTTGATAATGTAGCGGGGTGGATACTCGAGCTGGATAGGGGTGAAGGCATCCCTTGGCAGGGTAACTACTCATCGTGGCTGGAACAAAAAACGAAAAGACTGGCTCATGAAGAAAAATCGGCCTCAAAACGCAGAAAAACCCTTGAACGCGAACTTGAATGGGTACGTATGGCCCCTAAAGCACGCCATGCTAAATCAAAAGCTCGTCTGTCGGCTTATGACAAGCTGCTGAATGCCGATGTAAAGCAACAGGAAGAAAAACTAGAAATATACATACCCAATGGCCCACGATTAGGCAATAAGGTTATTGAAGCGGACAATGTTTCAAAATCCTTTGACAATAATTTGCTTTTTGAAAATTTAAACTTTTCCTTACCTCCGGCCGGTATTGTAGGTATTGTAGGTCCTAACGGGGCAGGGAAAACAACTTTATTTCGAATGATCATGGGTAAAGAAAATGCCGACAGTGGTGCCTTCAGGATTGGCGAAACAGTAAAAATCGGTTATGTGGATCAGGCCCATGAGGAAATAGACCCCGAAAAATCTGTTTTTGAAGTCATTTCCGAAGGCAATGAATTGTTGCAAATAGGTGGTCGTACCATGAACGCACGGGCTTATGTGGCACGATTTAATTTTAGCGGTGCCGACCAGGAAAAGAAATGTGGCGTATTGTCAGGAGGTGAAAGAAACCGCCTTCACTTGGCCATGACACTCAAATCCGAAGCTAATGTGTTACTGCTTGATGAGCCTACCAACGATATAGATGTCAACACACTTCGGGCCCTTGAGGAAGGTCTCGAAAATTTTGCCGGCTGTGCCGTTATTATTACGCATGACCGATGGTTCCTTGACAGAGTTGCCACTCATATAATAGCTTTTGAAAGCAACTCTCAAGTGTATTTCTTTCAGGGCGCTTACTCAGATTATGAAGAAAACAGAAAGAAAAGACTGGGAGATGACGAACTCAAACGTATCAGATACAAAAAACTTAAAGCCGACTAAGCGTCTGCTGACTTTTTGACCCACTGCTTTTGCTTACGTTTTTACTACTTAGCAGCACTTACAATCGTTTTTACCGACAGTGTTTTTCGAAAGAAAAAAACATGATAATATTGCGATTAATCATTATTTTTGCGCAAAAATATTTAATCGAACGCTTTATAGTTATACAGGTGTTGTTTATTATTCTATAAATGAAAAGGGATGTCCTGAAAACCCGTGTATTAGGCAGAAGAGTAAGGCTGGAAAGCAAAAAATTGAAGAGTTGAGTTTGTCAAATTTAAAAACTGTTATTTTATGAAAAAATTAGTTGTTGTTTCCATTTTTTTAGCTGCGTTCATCACGACAACGCAGGCGCAGGAAGAGTTGCTCTATAAGCCTTTTTTTACATTTGAGGTTTTTAAAGAGCATGTATCCAGGCTAAGCATACCCTTTTTTAATAAAGTCAGTGAATTTGAGAACTATGAAGATGAGGGGGAATACGAAGCCTTGTATTTAAAGGGAGATGATATACTTCTTATAAAAATCGAATACCGTGAGGGTAAAGCCAAAGATATGCCTCAGTACTTATTAGACGGTAAGGATACTGAATTTTATAATATAAGCGGTTTGGGTATGTTGATAATAGACTTGCCCGACATCAACAGCATCCTTACGATTAGCAGCAATAAGATTAAAAAAAAAATGAACTTGAAGCGATTGCACGCCAAACCGGTTTTCTTCAATTGACACCCGATGTCGTTAGCTGGCCTTCAATTATTCCACCAAACTACAGAATTAAGGGCACCTTGCTTGAAGCTAAATCGAGTGATGGCTCAGATACGGGGTATTATAATGCTGAAGTTAGGGTTACATTAGCCATGAGCGCTGAAGTTAAAAATTCACTTATTAAGTTGATGCATGATTATGATGGCAGTGAAGAAGTGTTTGTAAGATTCCCGGATGGTATTATTTTGAATTTCCCTTTCAGCAGTATTGACGAAATTGACGATTTCTACGCGAAAGATAGTTTGATAAAATTTGTTTATTATATTCCGTAAAGCATTACTACCCTTTTATTGATTTTTTGTGTCGTTCTGAAAGCTGAAAAAATCTTTGAATTTTTCAGATTGAGTAAAAAAATGTAAATTCGCAAAAAAAATACATATATGCTTGGTTTTCTAAAAGAACTTGGTATGTACTTTATTTTGCTGGGCAAGGTTTTTAAGAGACCTGACAAAGGCAAATTATTCAGGCAGCAACTGGTTTTTGAGATTGATAAAATTGGTCTTGACTCCTTGGGAATAGTGGTCATTATTTCTATTTTTATGGGAGGGGTGGTGGCTATTCAAACAGCATTTAATATCGACAGCCCCTGGTTTCCGGTTTACAGTGTGGGTTTTACTGTTAGACAATCTGTTATATTAGAATTTTCGCCTACAATAGTGAGCTTAATACTTGCCGGAAAAGTGGGCTCGCGCATTGCCTCCGAAATTGGTACCATGAGGGTAACCGAACAAATTGACGCCTTAGATATTATGGGTGTGAATTCTGCCAATTATTTGATTCTGCCCAAAGTTGTTGCTGCCATGCTTATCAATCCTTTGCTGGTTATTATCAGCATGTTTTTGGGCATTTTAGGTGGTTGGCTGGCTTCAACATTTACAGGTTTGGTTATGTCAGCTCATTACATCTATGGTATTCAGCTTGACTTTAGTGCTTACGATGTGTTTTATGCACTGGTCAAAACAGTTGTTTTTGCCTTTCTGATAACTACCACATCAAGTTTTAAGGGTTACTTTGTAAAAGGCGGCTCTCTGGAAGTTGGTAAAGCCAGTACCAGAGCTGTTGTACAAAGTAGCATACTCATCATTTTATTTAATCTTATTCTAACACAAATGCTTTTGGCATGATAGAAGTAAAAAATATCCATAAAAGTTTTGGCAGCAATCATGTGTTGAAGGATGTCAGTGCCAGTTTTGAACAAGGCAAAGTGAACATGATTATTGGTCAAAGTGGTAGTGGGAAAACCGTATTGATAAAATGCATCGTTGGCTTACACGAAGTAGATTCAGGCCACATAGTATTCGACGATCGCGATTTTACTTCCATGGATTACAAGCAGCGTAAAAATGTACGTAAAGAGATAGGTATGCTGTTTCAAGGCGCTGCTCTGTTTGACTCGCTCAATGTTGAAGAGAATGTGATGTTCCCTCTTAATATGTTTTCCGATATGCCCCGAGAGGCAAAAATTGACAGGGTCAATTTTTGCCTCGATAAAGTCAACCTCGAAAATGTAAACAAGCTCTTTCCCTCAGAGCTTAGTGGCGGCATGAAAAAACGTGTTGCTATTGCACGGGCCATTGCTTTGAACCCCAAATACCTCTTGTGTGATGAGCCTAACTCAGGTCTTGACCCAAGAACTTCAATTCTTATTGATAATCTTATCAGTGAGATTACCAAAGAGTTTAACATAACAACAGTGATTAACACACACGATATGAATTCTGTAGTGGAAGTAGGAGATAAGATCGCTTTTATCTTCCGCGGTCAGCTGTGGTGGGAAGGTAATCATTTGGAAATATTGAACACAGACAATAAAGAAGTCAATGATTTTGTATATGCAACAGAGTTGATGAAAAAAATTAAAAAATGAAACTATTCGACCTTTTCATGCTCATACCGTTGGTATGGTTTACAGTCAAAGGGTTTAGAAAGGGCTTGATTATTGAATTGGCGACTCTGGCAGCTCTTATTGGTGGCATATACGTAGCATACTTTTTTAGCGACTTTACTGCCACTATTATACATAGGTACTTTGATTTGTGTACATCATATCTTCACCCTATTTCTTTTATCATCACTTTTGTTATAGTAATTATTTTGGTTTTTATGCTTGCACGCTTCCTTGATGCCGTTGTTGAAACGGTATGTCTGGGTTTTTTAAATAAATTAGCCGGAGCCGTCTTTGCTTTCTTAAAAACAGCTGTTATTTTAGGCTTTATCATATATCATATTGCCCATTTTGACAGCGAAAAAAAGATTATTTCTGGACATACACGTCAACATGCATTGACTTTTAAGCCTTTGGTTGGTGTTACAACTACAGTTCTTCCTGTTATAAAAAATATTAAAAGTAAGGCTGTCGAATGTGTTAATGATTCCAGCGAAAATGAAATAGATGAAGATGTAGAAAGCAGTTAATTGCTTTGCCCTGTTAATGGATTATGAAAGATATTAGAAATATACCTAAGAAAGAACTGGAAGCATTTATTAAAGAAAATAAAGCCCCTATGTTTAGGGTTCAGCAAATTGAAAACTGGCTTTGGCGAAACTTTGTCGGCTCTTTTGATGAAATGCTTAATATACCAGCTCAATTAAGGACGCTGCTTAAAAAGCATTATACCTTAACAGTATTTCAAACTGAAAAAATTTCAGAAAGCCCTGATGGTACTCTAAAAGTGCTGGTATCTTTTTATGATAAAGCTATGGTGGAGGCAGTTTTAATACCTGAATCTCAAAGGGTTACCGTGTGTATTTCAACACAAGTGGGTTGTCCGGGTGCCTGTGCATTTTGTGCAACGGCTTCAATGGGGTTTAAACGAAACCTAACCAAAGCTGAGATATATGCTCAGGTTATGTTACTTCAGGAAATAGCTGAAAGCAGGCTTAACAGAAGCATCAGTAATGTTGTTATTATGGGTATGGGAGAACCTTTGCTTAATTATAATGCTGTGGCTGATTTTTGTAATATGATTTCGTCTGAAAATGGTTTACACATCTCTGCTCAAAAAATAACACTCTCAAGTGTGGGCATACCCGAAAAAATCGAAAGAATGGCGGATGATAATGTCAGGTGTAAGCTGGCTATTTCTCTACATGCTGCTACCAACGAAAAAAGAGATAAGATAATACCTTTAAATAAGAAACATCCACTACCACAATTAATGAAATCTCTTAATTATTATTACTCAATAAGCCACAAAGAGATTACTTTCGAATACCTTCTTTTAAAAGGTTTCAATGACAGCAGAGAGGATGCAGAAGCTTTGGTTAAGCTATGCAGGAAAGTGCCTTCAAAGGTAAATCTGATTGCTTTTAACAGTTTCCCGGGGGCAAACTATGAGAGGTCTCCAGATCTTGTTATGTCTGATTTTATGGCAGTGTTGGAGGCCGGTCGCATCAATGTGAGACTGCGTAAAAGTAGGGGCGGTTCAATAAATGCTGCCTGTGGTCAATTGTTGCATTGAAATACCGGATGACAAATATCTAACCCACCTTATTATACACTCATTAAAAGCTACTCTAAGCCAGGAAGCTCAGCAAAATACCGGCAGCAATAGTACTTCCAATAACCCCTGACACATTAGCAGCCATAGCATGCATAAGCAAGTGGTTGGTTTTGTCGTACTCCAGGCCGATATGTTGAGATACTCTGGCGCTGTCAGGAACAGCAGAAACACCTGAATTACCAATCAGAGGATTAATTTTGTTGCCTTCACTGAGGAATATGTTCATAATTTTTGCAAATATTACGCCGCTGAAAGTAGCTATAATAAATGCAAAAGCACCTAAGCCAAATATCTTTAAAGAGTCGGTGGTTAGGAATACAGTAGCTTGTGTTGAGGCACCAACTGTTAATCCCAGGAATATGGTTACAATATCTACCAACGCATTTTTCGCTGTATCTGCCAATCGTTTTGTGACACCACTTTCTTTGAGAAGGTTTCCAAAGAAAAGCATTCCTAATAAGGGTAAAGCTGTAGGCATTATAAAGCATGTTAGGATGATGCCTACTAATGGGAAAATAATTTTCTCATTTTTAGGAACAGCTCTAGGCGGTTTCATCCTAATGAGGCGCTCTTTCTTTGTTGTCATTAAGCGCATAACAGGTGGTTGAAGCACCGGCACGAGTGCCATGTACGAATAGGCAGCTATAGCAATTGGACCAATAAACTGGGGCGCCAGCTTTGAAGAAAGAAAAATAGCGGTTGGGCCGTCGGCACCACCAATAATAGCAATAGCACCAGCCTCTTGAGGTGTAAAGCCCAGAAAAAGTGAAATAGCATAGGCCGCAAAAATACCAAATTGTGCAGCACCGCCTAATAATACCAGGCGTGGCTTCGACAACAGCGACGAAAAGTCCGTCATTGCACCAATACCCAAAAATATTAGTGGCGGATAAACGCCGTGTAGAACGCCAAAGTATAGCTGGTTCAGGACGCTACCCGATTCGTAAATACCAATATTCAGGTCAGCACTTTCATTGAAAGGGATATTGCCTATGATTATACCGAAGCCTATCGGGATAAGCAATAAGGGCTCGTAATGTTTCCTGATAGCTAAACTGATAAAAAACAACCCCACGCATATCATGACTATGTGCCCCCATGTAATATTTGCGAATGAGGTGTATGTGTAAAATTCTTTTAATTGATTTATGATAAAATCTAATGTTTCCATATCTTGTTATAATTTCCTATTCAATTTCTATAAGTGGATCGCCTTCCATTACAGCATCACCCTGATTTACCAATATTGCCTTTACTTTTCCATCCCTGTCCGAGTCCAGATTGTTTTCCATTTTCATGGCTTCGAGTAGCATTATTTTTTGTCCTACTTTCACGCTGTCACCCGGTTTTACATAAATATTCAATACAACGCCTGGCAGAGGGGATTTTATGATGCCACCGGTGGCAGCAGAACTTTTTGAGGGCTCTTCTACTTCAGGTTGTGCTTTAGCTCTCACAAGCTTAGGCGTTTTCGACTGTTGTATGACCTTATCCACCTCTACTTTGTAAGTGGTGCCGTTAACTTCTACATCGGCTATGTTCTCTTCTACCGACAATATGTCAACTTCATATTTATTACCATGAATGGTAAATTTAAATTTTTTCATTTTAATATATTTTTTATCTTTTTTCCTTTCTTAAAACTATGCTCAGCTAAATATTTGTTACTTAGGCAAATTTCTTAAACCATAAATTTTCGAACTCCATGGCGAATAACTTCTGGTCACTTTTTTTATAGTAAGTACTGTGTTTTCTTCATCGTGAATTTCCGTTTTGTACATATACAAGGCCGTTGCAATAGCTGCACTGACTTCTCCGGATAAACTTTCTTCATGGGTAGTTGTATCTTCACTGACTGCTTTTTTATGCTTTTTTGAAAAGAAGTCTTTGAAATCTTTTTCAAATAATTTGGGTGTATTGCTGAAAATAATAAAAGCAAGCAGTAAAACGGTGAAAACAATACCCATCCCTATTATGGCCATGTATGCGCCGTAGGGGTCATTTTCTGCAAATCTTTTTGCGCCGGTAGTTTCGGCTATGTCTAATAGAATAAACAACATATAATTCATTTTAACTCAGATTTATAATGGAATATTTGAGTGTTTTTTAGGAGGATTAACATCTTTTTTAGTTGCCAGCGACTGTAGCGCCCTTATGATACGGAAACGCGTATTGCGAGGCTCAATAATATCATCAATATAGCCGTAGCGTGCTGCATTATAAGGTGTCGCAAATTTTTCTTTATAGTTGGTTTCTTTTTCAAGAATAAACTTGTCTTTTTCCTCTTGGGTTTCAAATTCGTTGAGCTCTTTTTGGTACAGTACTTCAATAGCACCTTTTGGGCCCATTACAGCAATTTCCGCCATCGGCCAGGAGTAGTTAATGTCACCCCTTAAATGTTTGGAGCTCATCACGCAATAAGCACCACCATAAGCTTTGCGAAGTACTATTGTGATTTTTGGTACAGTGGCTTCGCCATATGCAAATAGTAATTTTGCACCATGAATAATAATGCCGCCGTATTCTTGTGAAGTTCCCGGCAAAAATCCCGGAACATCTACAAAAGTAACCAGAGGAATATTGAAAGCATCACAAAATCTTACAAAACGAGCCGCTTTACGTGAAGCATTGATATCTAAAACGCCGGCAAGATATTTTGGCTGATTGGCGATAATACCCACGGATGTGCCATTAAATCTGGCAAAACCAGTGACAATGTTGGGTGCATAATTACGCTGAACTTCCAGAAATTCGTTGTAGTCAACAACGGCCCAAATGATGTCTTTGACGTCATAGGGCTTGTTGGGGTTGTCCGGGATGATACTGTTTAATGCGTCTTCCAGCCTGTCTATTGGGTCATCACAAGCTTCTGCCGGTGGTTCTTCAAGATTGTTTTGTGGCAAATAACTTAAAAGCTTACGAATTAAAGCGATACCTTCTTCTTCATTTTCTGCTATGAAATGGTTAACGCCTGATTTAGTACCATGGACGTCTGCGCCGCCAAGCTCATCAGTAGTAACAACTTCTCCGGTTACTGTTTTTACCACCTTAGGACCCGTTACAAACATGTAGCTGTTTTTCTTGGTCATAACTGTGAAATCTGTTAATGCCGGAGAGTAAACAGCACCGCCCGCGCAAGGACCAAAAATGGCTGATATTTGTGGTATAAGACCAGAGGCCAGAATGTTGCGTTGGAAAATATCTGCATAACCGGCAAGACTCATTACGCCTTCCTGAATACGTGCACCACCACTATCGTTGATGCCTATAACAGGCGCACCGGCTTTCATGGCTTTGTCCATTACCTTACATATTTTTTCGGCATAAGCTAAGGATAGAGAACCGCCAAAAACCGTAAAATCTTGTGCGAAAACATAAACCAAACGCCCATCAATTGTACCATAGCCTGTTACAACTCCATCCGAATAATATTGCTTATCTTCAAGACCAAAGTCGGTGCAACGATGTGTTACAAACATGTCAAATTCTTCGAAACTTCCTTCGTCTAACAACAACTGTATTCTCTCACGGGCGGTCATTTTACCTTTTTTGTGCTGACTTTCTATACGCTTTTCGCCGCCGCCTAATTTTGCTTGCTCTCGCTTTTCCAGCAACTCTTTAATCTTATCCTGAAATGATGACATTTTTAAAAAATGATATTAAGTGTTTATAAATTATTGATTATTATCTTCGCAGAACTCAGTAAGAACCCCCATCGTATTTTTGGGATGTAAAAAACCTATATCCAGCCCCTCGGCACCTTTTCGTGAGGTTTTATCTATGAGTTGAACACCTTTTGAAGCCGCCTCATTTAGTGAAGCATTAATGTCTTTTACTGCATAGGCTATATGATGAATACCTTCACCTTTCTTTTCAATAAATTTCCCTATGGGACCTTCCGGGCTTGTGGACTCTAATAGCTCAATTTTTGTTTGACCAAGCTTAAAAAAGGCCGTTTTTACTTTTTGGTCTTTTACTTCTTCAATAGCATAACACTGAAGACCTAATACCTCTTCATAAAACTTAATGCCTTGTTCCAAATTCTTAACTGCAATTCCAATGTGTTCAATATGAGATATTTCCATGTTTTTTCTGTTTTTGTAAAAATCAGTTGCAAATATATCAGCTTATTTTATAATAAACCAACTTTTTTCAAAATATTTTTTATAGATAAGAGCGCTTGATAAGACTGTAAAAAAAAACAGAAAGTCTATTTTATAAAAAAATAATTAATTTGCTTTGAAAAGCATCTTGCTTACACAAAACATTGCCTTGTGAGTAAGCACTATTCTGACTTAAAAGGATTTTTACCTGAGTTAATAAAATTTTCAAATTTGTCTTTAATATCTTTTAAATCTTCTTTGAAAGTGGCTTCAATATTAGAAATGATATTTTTCTCTCCTCTCATTTCAAATTTTTCCCTTGTGGTTTTTGCCTTAGGGACAAACAACCATAGAAAAATGTACACCCAAAAGCTGGCAGAAAAAGCCAGAAGAAAAAAAACAAATACGGTTCTTATCCAGATAGGCTCAGTATTGAAGTAAGCAGCTATGCCACTACATACGCCTGCAATAATTTTATCATCATTATCGCGATAGAGCTTTTTTGTTGATTGGGAACGGCTATAGGAATTATTTTCTTTATAATCACCTCCACCTTCGAACTCATCAGGCTTTTCTAATACATCTGTCAGATTTTTAATATCCCTGACTTCAACCACTTTTCTTTTTCCAAGAAAAGCTGTTAATAATTCTGCTATACGCTGTTCAAGTTCATGGATTATTTCAGCGCCATTCGGGTTGTTTCTGAAGTGCTTTTTCAGCTCTTGAAGATAAGCATGCAAAAGGTGGTAAGCATCATCGTTAATATAAAAAACAACGCCGCTGATGGTTATGGTTAAAACTTTTTTCATGTTAATAGCTTTGTGTATTGTTCTTTTTCATTATCTCTTAAAAATTCTTCTTTCCAGCTCAGGCTGTCCGGATGATCATATCTTATCCCTTTTTGCAAAGTTTGGTGTCGGGTTTTCATCAACGTTGAATGTTTTTTGCACCATATTTTTTTACAAATATATTCTTAATTTTTTATATACACCATTGATTTGGGTTGAATTAGCGTGTGATTATAAAAAGTTGCAGGTTTAATGGCAAATGGTATTTAGCAATTTTTAATATTTATTAATCGCAACTTATAATAACTTATTGCTATTTTTGTATAAAATTATTAAATAATTAAAAAATGAAAACTTTGTACATCGTACGTCATGCTAAATCTTCGTGGGATTACCCGCATTTAAAAGATTATGAGAGGCCTATTTTGGGTACTGGCGTAAAACGAACAAAGAAACTTATAGCGTTTTTTAAACAAAAGCATGTTAAATTGGATTACATTGTAAGCAGTCATGCTACAAGAGCTATTGAAACAGCGCAGTTAATAGCCAAGGGGATGGATTATCCATCGGAACACATTTATATAAGCCCACATATTTATCAGGCAGACGCTGATGATATTTTGGATGTGGTATATGCATTGCCGGATGACAAGAATCATGTGTTGATGGTTGGGCACAATCCTACCTTCACGCAGTTTGCCAATAATTTTCTTGCAGAAAAGATACATTTTTTACCCACATCTGCTGTTGTAAGTATAAGTTTCGAAACGGATGCATGGCCAAAAATTACGAGCAGTCCGCAATTACTTAATTTTGTAGTCTTTCCAAAAAATATTAAACTGTGATTTCGATAAAATCTTTGCCTTATATTAACAGGGAGATGAGTTGGCTGCATTTTAACATGCGTGTTTTACAGGAAGCACAAGACAAATCAAATCCTTTGTTGGAGCGGTTAAAGTTTCTTGGCATATTTTCAAATAATCTGGACGAGTTCTACAGGGTGCGGATAGCTACTTTAAGACGTATGATTGACCTAAAAGTTGAAGCCCATAAGAAAACATACGACAACCCTGAGAACATTCTCGAAGAGACAACAAACTATATTAAAAATGTTTTATTGCCACAGTTTACAAGTATTTACGAAAAAATACTTGAAGAGTTGGCAGCCCATAACATATTTATAGTAAATGAGAAACAGCTGGATGATACCCAGGCTGCTTTTGTTAAAGCTTATTTTGATGAGAAGGTGCATCCTAACCTCTTTCCATTAATGTTAAACACGCCTCACGAGTTAAACGAACTCAAAGATAAATCGGTTTATCTGGCTGTTTTTATGGAAAAAAGTGGCGAGAAAACAAAAAAGAATTATGCATTGGTTAAAGTCCCGGCATCCATTCTAGGACGCTTTTTAGTGCTGCCCGAAAAGGATGGAAAAAAGTATATTATTATTCTGGATGATATTATCAGATATTGTATTGATGACGTTTTCTCAATGCTCGACTACGACACCTTAAAGGCTTATACCATTAAATTTTCGCGTGATGCGGAACTTGATATCGACAACGATGTAGATAAAACCCTGCTCGAAAAAATAGCGGAAGGACTGAAACAAAGAAAAAGAGGTAAGCCTGTTCGTTTTGTGTATGATAGGGAAATACCTGAGAGTTTATTAAATATAATTCTAAAAAAATTAAAAGTAACCAAAAGAGACCGTATTGTTGCAGGCGACAGATACCATAACTTCAAAGATTTTATGAACTTCCCTGATTTGGGCATGAAAAAACTTGTTTTTTCCCCTTTAAAACAGTTAGAGCACCCCGATTTATCTGATCAGCCCAGCATTTTTAAGGCAATACGCCGCAAAGATGTCATGCTTCATTTTCCTTATCATAGTTTTATGCATATCATCAACCTTTTACGGGAGGCCTCAATAGACCCCAAGGTGGTAGAAGTAAAAATGACTTTGTACAGGGTAGCAAAAAACTCCAATGTGATTAATTCCTTAATAAATGCGGCACGAAATGGAAAGAGTGTGACCGTATTTCTTGAACTTCAGGCGCGTTTCGATGAGGAAGCTAACATATACTGGTCGAAAGTGTTGAGCGAAGAAGGTGTGAAAGTCTTGCATGGTAAACCGGGTTTCAAGGTGCATTCCAAACTCATTCTCATACGAAGAAAAGAAAAAAATGGCGTTATCAATTATGCCAATATCGGGACAGGCAATTTTAACGAGCAAACAGCCCGGGTTTACACTGATATCAGTTTACTTACGGCCAAACAAGATATTGCAACTGAAGTTGAAAGCGTGTTTAATCTTTTCGAAACCAATTACTCGTTTGAACAATTCAACAAACTGGTTGTTTCGCCATTCAGCCTTCGGTCAGAAATTACAAAACTTATTAACAGAGAAATAAAACAAGCCAGGCAACATAAGAAAGCGCATATTATTTTAAAACTAAACAGTCTTGTAGATAAAAAAATCATCAATAAGCTTTATGAAGCCAGCATGGCTGGCGTTAAAATTCAAATTATAGCCAGAGGTATATGCGTTCTTGTGCCCGGGGTCAAAAATGTAAGTGAAAATATTGAAGCTGTGAGTATTGTCGGACGTTTTTTAGAACATACGCGTATTTATTATTTTTACAATGGTGGGGATGAAAAATTTTTAATTTCTTCTGCCGACCTTATGACACGTAATATTGACCATCGGATTGAAGTAACTTGCCCGGTATTGGATAAAAACATCCAAAAACAACTGCTTGACATTTTAAATATACAACTCAAAGACAACACCAAAGCCCGCTTACTAAACTTAAACAGTTACAACTTTTATAAAAAAGAAGAACAGGCTAAAAAAGTTAATGCACAAAAGGCAACTTATAAATACTTCAAACAGGCCTGATGCACTTTCAATAATACAGCTTGAAGCGAAGAGAATTATTTGCCCAGATATGACTTAAGCAATTTGCTTCTGGAATTTTTCTTTAACCTTCTTATGGCTTTTTCTTTGATTTGTCTAACGCGTTCTCTGGTTAGGTCAAATTTAATGGCAATTTCATCAAGTGTGAGGCCGTGGTTCATGCCTATGCCAAAGTAAAGATTAATAATGTCTCTTTCTTTTTCGGATAATGTAGCAAGAGAGCGTTGAATTTCACGTGATAGCGATTCGTATATCAGTGAGTTATCTGTATCAGGTAAGTCATCGTTAATAAATACATCCAATAGCGACCCATCTTCTCCCTGCACTAATGGCGCATCTACTGAAACATGGCGCGTAGAAATACGTAAGGATTCTTTTATCTTATCTTCCGGCAGCTCAAGTGATTTGGCTAATTCATAAGGAGAGGGCGCCCTTTCATACACTTGCTCTAATTTAGAAGCTTCTTTTTTGATTTTGTTTAATGAGCCTACCTGGTTGAGTGGCAAACGGACAATACGCGATTGTTCGGCAAGTGCTTGCAAAATAGATTGCCTTATCCACCAAACGGCATACGAGATAAATTTAAAACCACGGGTCTCATCAAACCTTTGAGCTGCTTTTATCAAACCTAAATTACCTTCGTTTATAAGGTCGGGTAGGCTTAAGCCTTGATTTTGGTATTGCTTGGCAACAGAAACTACAAACCTTAGGTTTGATTTTGTCAGTTTCTCCAATGCTTTTGTGTCGCCTTGCTTGATTTTTTGGGCTAAAATAACTTCTTCCTCTGCCGTTATCAATTCCTCCTTCCCGATTTCCTGTAAATATTTATCTAATGACGCTGTTTCACGATTGGTAATTGATTTGGTAATTTTTAATTGTCTCATTGCGTGTATTCTATTTTGTATTTAAACGTCTTTTAAGAAAAAAGTTTTGGTTTGCAAAGGTACAAAAAAAATCAATACAATTTAATGCAGATTTATTTAATTTGTAGTTTTGCATTAAAAGTCTTACATTGAGTATTTTATGTGATATTTATATAACATAATCGTACAATATGATGGTTTGTAAACTTTAAATAATTTTGAAAAGTTGCTAAAGTATTTAATAAATTTTTGAAAGTATGGAATAAATGCCTGTAAAAACATCTTCAAAAAACGATTTTTTTTAAAAATAATTGTGCCGTACAACAAAAAATCATACGCATGGCGGTTCAAAAGGTTTCATTTTTATGGAACCTTAAATCCGCAAGCAATTTACTACTGCATGACTGAATTGCATGCCATCTGCGGCAATGCTCAACATTCCGCTCTTCACCGTAGCTACGGCTATGCTTACAGTGCTCATATTTGCGCTTCCCACACCTGAAATACAATTCAGACATTCGTTACGCAAAACACTTGCGGATTTAAGGAGGAACAAAAAAAAGTATTAAATTTGTGTTGTAATAATTATTTAAAAAACATTTAAAAACACAACGATGAGTGAATCAAAAACAACAGAAATTTTAAAAATGGCTCTTTTAATGGAGCATAGAGGTAAAGCTTTTTATAAGAAAGTGGCCGAGCAGACAGATAATGAAGATGTGAAAAAAATATTTAATATTATGGCTGATGAAGAGCAGTTGCATATTGATTTTTTGATCAAGCAGTTTACCTATTACCAAAAGAACAAGAAGTTCGATAACATAAAGTATGCTTCAGAAGCGACCAGCGACAGTATCGCCAACTTGATTTTATCTGAAGAGATAAAACATACGATTTCCTCTTCCGGCTTTGAGTCTGCTGCTATTTCTGCGGCTATAGATATGGAAAATAAAGCGATAAGCGTGTACGCTGAACGCGCCAAGAATGCTACTGATAAAGAGGAAAAAGCGCTGTACGAATGGTTGGCCAATTGGGAAAAAGACCATTTGAAAATATTAGCTGACTTGAATAAAGAACTAACAGAAAAAATCTGGTACGACAATAATTTCTGGCCTTTTTAAACGGGACTTGTAAATAGTACAAGATGGTTCAGGACTTTTTAGCGAATTTCCTTGAGTGCTTCTTCCATGTTTTCGCATAAGCGCTCAAAGACTTCTTTTTCTGTGCCCATGCCGTCAATAGTGAACACTTTGTTGTGTTTTTGGTAGTAGTCTTTGAGAGGCAAGGTTTTACTTTCGTACTCCTCAAGCCTTTGAATGATAACTTCAGTATCTTTGTCGTAACTGCGACACTTATCAGTTTTACCTCTTAAAGTTAACCTTTTGATAGCCTCAACAGGAGAAACCTGCATGTCAAACATAAAAGAGACCGACGAATTTTGTTTTCGCAGTAAGCCGTCAAGGATATAGGCCTGCACCATAGTTCGGGGGAAGCCTTTGAAAATAAACCCTCTGGCATCAGGGTTCATTTTAATTTCTTTTTCAATAATTCTTATGGCTATATCGTCGGGGACATTGGTTCCTTTTTCCATGTATGGAGCAGCCATTTGCCCAATTTTAGTGTTGTTGGCAATTTCTTTACGAAGCAGCTTACCTGTTGAAATATAAACGAGGTTGTATTTTTCTGCCAGCCGGTCGCCTTGCGAACCTTTACCGGCACCCGGATAGCCCAATAGAACAAGGTTGATCCATACTTTTTTCAATGTTTCTTCTACCACCTTATCTACGCGTTCAAAGACCTGGTCAACATCGCCCAGACCATCCACGGCGTAAAAAATATCTTTTTCTTTGTAAAAATTAGCAACAGGAAGAGTCTTGTCATAATACTCTTTAAGCCTGTACTTGATGATGTCAATATTATCATCGCTGCGGTTTGATGTTTTGGCTCTGCTTAACATACGGTCAATAAGGACTTTTTCATCTACGTCAAGGCAAATCATGCACGAAAGCTGCGTGTTCATTTTTAACAAGAGGCCTTCAAGTATGTAAGCTTGTACCCAGGTACGCGGAAATCCATCGAAAAGAAAACCGTTGGCTTCAGGGTTTCTTTTAATTCTTTTTTCAATAATTTGTACAATTATTTCATCAGAAGCCAGCTGCCCTTTATCAATACCCTCTTTGGCTTGCCTCCCTAAGTCAGTGTCGTATCGGATTTCTTCACGCAACAAATCACCTGTAGCTACGTATGCCAAATTGTATTTTTCCATAAGTTTTTTGGATTGCGTGCCTTTGCCCGCACCAGGAGGTCCAAATAATGCAATGTTTAACATGCTAATCAGTCTTTAGTGAATTATTTAATTTAAGATTATTTAATTTATGTGCCATTCAACACCCTCTTTGGTGTCTTTTATTGTAATTCCAAGAGATGATAATTTATTTCTTATCATATCAGCAGCTTCATAATCTTTCTTTTTCTTGGCTTCCTGACGCAACGCTATAAGCAAATCGATGAGTTGAGAGCTGTTTGTGC
The DNA here is from genome assembly GCA_003565735.1 of Bacteroidales bacterium. Lineage (GTDB taxonomy): Bacteria > Bacteroidota > Bacteroidia > Bacteroidales > PXBB01 > PXBB01. The sequence goes on along the minus strand of PXBB01000005.1, from coordinate 2,123 downwards.
TATGCGCTGCTTCCTGCTCATTTTTTTCTTTTTTAAGTCCCAAAATTTCAAATAGAAAAACATTGAAAATACTTTTTAATATTTCTTTATCATCATGGCTTATTTTCTCACGGCCTTCAAGACAATTGTTGATAATTTTAACACCCTGAAAGAGATGTGCTATAACAACGGGGCTGTTAAAGTCGTCGTTCATGGCTTCGTAGCATTTTTTCCTCAAGTCATTGATGTCGATGGTTGATTTTTCGGAAGTTATGATGTTTTCAATTTTTGCGAAAGCTTCCAAAATTCTTTTTAATCCCTTTTCTGCTGCTTGTAAGGCCTGATTAGAAAAGTCGAGCGTGCTGCGGTAGTGGGCTTGTAAGATAAAAAATCGTATGGTCATGGGGCTGTACGCTTGCTCCAAAAGTTCATGCTTACCTGTAAAAACCTCATTAAGCGTGATAAAATTACCCAGAGATTTTCCCATTTTTTGCCCGTTGATAGTAATCATGTTGTTGTGGAGCCAATATTTTACAGGTTCTTTGCCGTTAGCAGCTTTAGACTGTGCTATTTCGCATTCGTGGTGGGGGAATAACAAATCCATGCCACCGCCGTGAATATCAAAAACTTCACCCAAATATTTTGTGCTCATTGCGGAGCATTCGAGGTGCCATCCCGGAAATCCCAAACCCCAGGGGGATGGCCACTTCATTATATGTTCTTGATGTGCTTTCTTCCATAAAGCAAAATCATAGGTGTTTCTTTTTTCGTTTTGCCCGTCAAGTGTACGGGTTTGGCTCTGCAAATCGTCTAAGACACGCCCGGAAAGTTTACCGTAATGATCCGTTCTTTGATATTTTTCGATGTCAAAATAAACAGAGCCATCACTTTCGTAAGCCAAGCCATTTTTCAAGATTTCCTCTATCATGGTAATCTGTTCAATGATATGCCCTGAGGCCCGGGGCTCAATACTTGGTCTTTTGACATTAAGGCTGTCCATATTGAAATGATAGCTGTCTGTGTAGTGCTGAGCAACTTCCATGGGTTCCAGCTTTTCGAGTCTTGCCTTTTTAGCTATTTTATCTTCACCCTCATCAGCATCACTTTCAAGATGTCCTACATCAGTAATGTTTCTAACATAGCGTACTTTGTAGCCTAAATGCTGCAGATACCTGAAGATAAGGTCAAAGCAAATAGCAGGGCGCGCATGACCCAGATGGGCATCGCCATAGACTGTAGGGCCGCACACATACATTCCCACAAAAGGAGGATTAAATGGTTCAAAAATCGTTTTCTTCTGTCCTAAGGTGTTGTAAATCTTTAACTTTTCTTCCATTTTTCTGCCATTAAACTGAAATGCAAATTTACAATGTTTTTTCAAAAACGGACAAATAAAGTTAATGATGTTGTGTAGCTGAAAAAATGATATTGCCTTTTTATGCCATGTTCTGCCGGTATTAAAAATTTAATTAATTTGTCTATTGCTCACTTATTTATTACCCTGAAATATACATGAATGCTTTGTTATATAGTACCCTGATATCCCCTCCCAAACCTAATCTCGCTCACAACTAATCCCGCACACAGCGCAGGCTTATGCCTTGATAATCAGAGCCGCAATAACGTCTAATTGCTGTTGCTGAGGAACGAATATTTCTAATTACGTTATTTGTTTGTCCGGATGGGTGTTGGGGACAACCCGGGATGGCAGTGGCTGTGGCAAAACGAGCTATTTCAGACAAAAAACCATAATTGGAATGGGGTAGATGGGGTACATTGCTACCATACAAACCTGCCGGCAGTGCCTTAAAGCCTGAATTTCCAAAACCGGCATCAGCAGTAAGAGCACCAGGAAGCCACAGGCTATCGGTGCCTGCAAGGCGGCTGCCCTGATTGGTGCCTCTATGACCCCACAGTGCAGCATCAGCTTGCGACATGCCCAGTGACATTTCAAGTTGTTGCCATGCGCTATCGCTTGGCACATGCCATCCCGGTGGGCATATACCTTGTACACCGCTGGGTATGGCATTGCTGGGGCTGCTGCCCTGCATAACTGCCGTCCAATTATACAGGACGCCATAAGTGTTGTAAATATTCATACCGTTGATGCTGTGCTGCTTGGCTGCAGCCGTATCCGTACCATT
>PXBB01000131.1 GCA_003565735.1 Bacteroidales bacterium | reverse complement strand
TCTACAGTCGTCTCTTACAAGTATTTATGAAGTTCCTAAAAGTGTTTTTGAGGAAAATATACTAGTTATAGGTTTTGAAGATTCAGACTATCTAAAACTCAGAAAGAACTTTGGACATACTGTCAATAGCAGAATAAGAGTTATAGCTAGGAGAGAAACAAATAAGCTTAGGAAAATATATTTCACAGATTCTAATACTCCTATCTATGGGGTAAATTTAGCTGATCCTAATATACAGAATTATGGAATAGACAGGTTCTCTCTAGTTCCAAATTTCAATTTAGGAACTCCTAGGATAAAGGCTGTTACCTCAGGAGCTTTAAAATCTGGAAAAGTACAATATGCTTTTCAGTTATATAATTTGTATGGCGCTGAGACTGTATTTTCTCCTGCAAGTGAGATGATAAATATAACCTCATCTACAGAGTCTGGACAAGCTAGGAAATATAAGGGCTCTGATATGGATGAACCTACTAATAAGGGGGTAGTATTCACTTTAAGATATTTAGATAAGAGGTTTGATAGAGCTAGGATTGTTAGAATACTTCACGAAGTATTAGATGCTCCTCCTAAGATACAGGTATTTAAAGAGATTGTTGTTCCAGAAGATACTTCAACTATTACTGAGATTATAGATACAGGTACTCTCACTTTGGAGGAAATGGTTTTAGAAGAGTTTAATGAACTGACTATTGATCCTATACCCACTACTATAGAGACTAAAAATAGCTATCTGTTTGCAGGTAATACAGAAGAGGATTTATTTGATTTTGAGTTCGATGCTACAGCTAAAAGATACCTAGATGATGGAGAAAATTGGGTTACCTATGATACCCTCAAGAATCCCTATAATGAATTGTCTAATGATACTAGTAGTTCTAGTGCTTTTAGATGCGACACAGATGGGGTATTAGGTGGAGAAGGGGTTAATGTAAAATATTGGTTTGATACTAAACAGATACCTCTAGATATAACAAATAATCTTGGACAACCTCATATAGGATTAATGGGAGTAAGAGATGGTACCTACGCTAACTATGAAAATGCTTCTAAGTATGTAGGATATCAGAGAGACGAAATATATAGATTTGGTTTAGTGGGGTTTGATGAGAAGGGGAGGCAATCCTTTGTTAAGTGGATAGATGATATAAGAATGCCTGACTTTAAAGATGGTAATAAGTACAAATTATTATCTGAAGAAGGTACTACTCTTTATATGAATATCTTATATCCTGTATTTGAAGTAAAGAATCTCCCTGCAGAAGTTGAATTTTACCAAATAGTAAGAGTTGAGAGAGATAGAACAAATAGGACAGTTATAGACTTAGGGATAGTAGGACAACTAAGACCCCAACAATCTCAAGTAGAATTTTATAGTTTTCCTATAACTCATGAGTATGGTATGGATGGGGCAAGATATATCTTAGAATATACTTCTCCAGATCATTTATATAATAAGTTATTTGATATTCAAGGAGATAGGCTTGACTATATATACAAGGTGCCAGAGAGTATTTCTACTTTCTGTGGGTTCTACATAGGGACAGGGACTACTCCTGACACAAGTTCACGCAACAGAACTTTACAATACCAGCAACAAACTGTTACCAACTATACTGAAGTATCTGCTCTTAATAATCTTAGATTAAAAATAGAAGATTCTGCTAATCATAATTATATAGATGATAGAAATAATATAAGTTATTTTGATGGGTACAGTATATTAAACAATGTACACGTTCCTAACCAGGAAGATTTTGAAAATAAGAATTCTCATAAAGTTGGGAGAGCTACTAAAGGGTCTTGTAAATTATTAAAAGTAAATACAATAAGTTCTCTTAGGGCCTATAATCCTAAAGGAGCTTTGATGAGAAGAAGAAGGCTCTTATACCCCTATGGAGGTATATCTGAATCTAGTCTTACCAATGCTATATATGTCCCTTGTAGTGGATTAATGAGGTCTATCCATAGTACAGTAGAGGTATTTGAAGGGGATGTATTTATAAACTATTTCTCTTATCTAAGGGGCCTATGGACTACCAATGATGCCAGTCATAGAAGAAGAAGAGTATGTGCCTATAATTTCCCTGTAGAAACTACTATTAATCTTAACCTGATTTTAGAGAAAAACTTTCATTATCTGGGTATTAATAAAGTAGGAGATAGAGCTAGAGAGCCTTATTTAGCTATGCAGGAATTTGCAGGTAAACACTCTGCTTATGAAGAAGATGGAGATGATATATACTATGAACAGGAAATAGATCTATATACCTATAATTCAGTATATTCCCAGAATAATTCTACTAAGAAGTACTTCCCAAAACCTATGGATTTTGAAGAAGTTACAGAATGGCCTAATAGAGTGTATTATTCTGATAAGAAAATATCAGGAGAATTTGCTGATAGTTGGTTAAAAATAAGACCAGGCAACTTCACTGACTTAGATACAGCCTATGGAGAGCTAAAACTTCTTAAAACTTTTAAAGATAATCTATTCTTCTTTCAAGAGAGAGGATTAGGAATTATAGGAGTAGAACAGAGGGAGTTAGTACAAACAGATAGTCCTGGACCTCTTATAGTAGGTACAGGTGATGTGT
>PXBB01000017.1 GCA_003565735.1 Bacteroidales bacterium | reverse complement strand
GGTATGTTTGTTGCAGTAAATAACGACGATGACAATTCCAGCGGGATACCGGATATGCTGCACACATCCGATGGTTCAAGCGTGCCCGGGGACAACGACAGTGCCGCGTTGCGCCTATCCGCGCCGGTGTTCGGAAGGATGGATTCCGGTAAGGTGACCCTTTCGATCGAACGGGATTCGGGGGAGTTCGGAATACGGATTTGGAGGGACGACCGCTTCAGCAAGGCAAGCAGCAACCTCCTATTGGGTAAATGTCCGGGCAACCACCCCCTATACAGGCACGCCCGCTCGAGGGTAAGCTGGGGGCATGGAGACACAACTCGAACCATCAGAAGAAAAGAGGCATTCCCGTCCGAGGCGCTTCAGCGTCGAAGAGCGCCAACGATTGCTCGAGGCCTACAAGAGAAGCGGAAAAACCCAGCGGGCCTTCGCCGAAGAAAATGGAGTGGCGGTTTCGACCTTGCTCTCGTGGCTTTCCCGCAAACGCCAGAGAAAACAAGAAGAGTCTGGCTGGGAGTCGCTCTCCCTTTCGCTGGGAGCGGCGAGCTGGGAGGTGGTACTGCCTGGCGGAACGTGCGTGCGGGCTCCGGCCGGGGTGAGCGTTGAGGAATTGGCCCGACTGATCGATCTGCTTGAAGGGAGGCGCTCATGCTGAGTCTTCCGGCAAGCGTTCGGGTATGGGTCGCCCTGGATCCGGTGGACATGCGCAAAAGCTTTAACGGGCTGTTCGCGGTGACAACCGAGCAATTGCAGGAGGATCCGCGCCGCGGGGACCTGTTCTTGTTCACCAATCGCAATCGCAACCGTTTGAAGCTTCTGTACTGGGATGGAAACGGATTATGGGTTTTCGCGAAACGGCTGGAGCGGGGAACTTTTTCCTGGCCAGGCGGCGCTGCCGGGAGGCAAAGCAAACTACAACTGACCCGGGAAGCGATGTTGCTTCTCGTAAACGGGGTCGATCTGAAACAGGGAAGCTTGCGACCTTGGTATGAGCGATAAAAGAGATTTTTTTTGAAAGCTGTATTGACAGTTTGGATAATCTTATTCAAGATCACTCGCCAAGAATGGCTACGGTCGAAGAGTTACAACGCGAACTCGAAGCCCTGCGCGAAGAGAACAACAAGCTCTCTTCGACCGTCGCTGAGCTGAGCACGACAATCGATTTTTTGCGGGCCCAGATTCACTGGTTCAAGAGGCGCTTTTTTGGCAGCAAGAGCGAGCGCATCGACTCCAAGCAGATCGCGCTCGCTCTGGGGCTTGAGGAGGAACCCAAGCAAACGCCCAAGCAAGAGGAGGTCACTTATAAGCGGCGCAAGCCGGCGGCCCGTAGAGAACCTCCGGCCGAAGCCTTTAAACACCTTCCGGTTGAAGAGACGGTTGAGATCCTCCCAGAGGAGGTAAAGGCCGATCGGGAAGCCTATGAAGAAATCGGCGCCGAAGAGACTTTCGAAGTCGATTTGGATCCGCCGCGCTTCTACCGGCGAAAGATCCGCAGGCCCAAGTTTCGCAAGAAAGGCGACAAGAGCCGGCCTCCAGTGGTTGCCGCAGCTCCGAAGCATCCTGTCGAAGGAAGTTTCGCCTCGGTGAACCTTCTGGTTTACGTTATTATTTGCAAATACCTGGATCATCTTCCTCTTGCCCGTCAACAACGCATTTACCGGCGTTACGGGGTGGAACTTTCCCGAAAGACCATGGCCGACTGGGTTCGAATCGTCGCGCTCTGGCTAAAATCCATTTACGATTACATGCACGCGGATTTGATTTCGGGCGATTATGTTCAAGTCGATGATACGCCGATTCGCTTCCAAGACAGGGATTTTGCCAAAGGCAAGTGTTCGCAGGGCTACTTCGTTGCGGTAAGTCGCCCCGGCGGCGACGTGGTCTTTACCTGGTCGAAAACACGCACTCACGAATCTATCAATTTGGCAATCAAAGGCTTCCGTGGTCGCCTGCAAAGCGATGCCTACGGCGCCTACCTTGCCTATGCCCAAACCGCGGAAGGGGTGATCCTGATCGGTTGCTGGGCCCACGCCCGGCGCTACTTCGAGGAGGCCAAGGAGGAGAAGCCCAGGGAAGTGGCTCGGATCCTCGTTCTGATCGGCCACCTTTACCTGCGCGAACGCCGCTGGAAGGAGCAAGAGCTCAACGCCGAAGAAACCCGAAAGGCCCGGCAGAAGAAATCCAAGCCCACGGTAAACCTGCTCAAGCGAATCTTCGAACGCCTCCAGGGGGAATCGTTGCCGAAATCCCGAATCGGCAAGGCTTGCTACTACGCCCTGAACAACTGGGAGGCTCATTGCGCCTTCCTGGAGCACGGGGATGTTGAAATCGACAACAACCTGGTCGAAAACCTAATCCGTCCCAGCGCTCAGGGAAAAAAGAACTGGTTGTTCATCGGGCATCCCGAGGCCGGCGAGCGAAGTGCCATCATCTACTCGATTATCCTAAGCTGCCAACGCCACGGGGTTGATCCGGCCGAATACCTGCGCTACGCGCTCGGGCGGCTTCCAAACGCCACCACAAGTGAGATTCCTTCTATGACCCCCAAGGCCTACGCGGAAATGAAAAGCGCTGTCACTGTCAAAGAACCGGTTTCAGC
>PXBB01000104.1 GCA_003565735.1 Bacteroidales bacterium | reverse complement strand
TCGGTGCTGAAATGTACAGGCTCTGACCATGGGCTAAGATCGTCACCACAAACAGCCCTTACATACACGCTATAATCAGTATTGTGCTGCAGTTCAATCAGGCTGTAAGGTTTCTCTGTGATCCCTTCAATAAGAAAACCATCCTCATTGGGATCAAAACCTGTTTCCCCATACACAAGGTCCCACTCCATTTCAAAGCCGCCGGTCTGCCAGTCAACCAAAGCGCCGGTATCAGTGATATCCGTCACCACAAGATCAGTAGGTGCCTGGCAAGGTTCCGGACCACCACCTGCATAGACAAGTATGTCGTCGAGGCCCCAGCCATTGATGCTGAAGCTGTTTTCGCCGTGTGCACGGAAACGCAACTGGAAAATCTGACCGGCCATACCGGTGAGTGGTTCCTCTACACGCACAAACTCCATATTGCCACTGCCCAGTCCTTCGCTGCTAAACTCTTCAAGGAGTAGCCAATCGTCTCCGTCAACGGCTTTGTACTCCACCGCCATCTTGTTGATATTGGCATTATTGTAATTGTTCAGAAATAGCAGGAAATCTACCAGGACGCCATCAGCAGTAACGGTACCATCAATAAGTGGACTAACCAGGCTATGAGAAAAATTCGTTGTTGACGGACTCCAGGTGAAAGTGGCATGAGGGGGACCGCTCGGACTGGATGGTGGGCCGTATTGCGTTGAAGTGAACCCCCAGTTACCTTGCCCGTCAATAAAAGTCCAGCAGTCGGGTGCATTGTTATCAAATGTTTCCAGATAGGGCAAACTCATCACACCACAAGTGGTGCTAAAGGTCGCCGGTCCGGTCCAGATGCTCAGATCATCCGTACCGCAGTATGCCCTGACATATACGTCATAGGTGGTGATGGCATCAAGCCCCTCCAGTGTGAAAGGGTTTTCTGTAATTCCTTCGACCAGCGTACCACCAGATACCGGATTAAAACCGGTTGGGCCATAAAGAATATCCCACAACCCTTCGTCACCAACTACCGTCCATCCGATCTGCACGGAAGTACTTTCGACATTATTCACCACAAGGTCAACCGGTGCAGGACAAGTGGCCAGGGTTTTGAAGCTCACTGGACCGGCCCATACGCTCAGGTCATCATCTCCACAGTCAGCAAGAACATACACGTCATAATCGGTAAAAACATCAAGGTCTTCCAATAAATAGCCGGTACCGATCAACCCCTCCACAAGGGTTCCTGATTGATCCGGATCAAAGCCCTGTTCGCCCCAGATCAGGTCCCATAGGGACTCCTCTCCTGCCGATTCCCAGACGATCATAGCACTTTCTGTGTCAATGTCCTGTGCACTCAAATCATAAGGCGGCGGACAGGAGTATGAGAATACCTGAATGTTATCGATCACCCAGCGGTTGATGTTATAAGAATTGGAACCGTGGGCACGGAATCCGACCATGAATACGTTGTCGAGTGCCCAGGGGGTCAGATCCACGAGATAGGTATCCCAGGCTATATCTCCGACCGTGTTGTCAAACTCCATCAGCTCTTGCCACTCTCCCCCGGTCCAGACCTCCACAGTCAAATATTCCACGGTGTTCAATGAATAGTTATCAAGCATCATATCGAACTCAAGGGCTATGGCACTCCCGGGGATATCACCCTCGTATGGGGCAGTCACCAGGCGGTGCGAATAATTGGATAGGGAAGGACTCCAATTGAACTGCATCCCGGGTGCCGGGTTGCCCTGACCCGCAGAGATACCCCAATTGCCCTGTGTTGGCTCAAACTCCCAGCAATAGGGAATCCCCGCACCAAAGGCCTCACTGATGGGAAGCTCCTCCACCCCACACTGGGTGCGGCCGTCGGTGTTGCGGCCGTAAGAGTATATTCCATCGTCATCTATAGACCAGATGCGGTAAAAGTATAATGAAGAAGCGTCGAGACCATCCTGTAAAAAGGATGTATCGCTTCCGGCATGCAAAACGAAGCCGCCACCGGGGATCTCGTCACCGGCATCATAGCTTTCACCCTCCTGCGGTGTACCAAAACTTCCATCGATGCTCCAGGCAAGCAACACATTGTTGTTGTCATCATTTTTATCCCAGCTTATGCTTATTTCGGAATCACTCAAGCCAATGGCTTCAAAGTTTGAAGGATTGGCAGGAAGGATATGAAACAGCTCAGCCAAAATCAGTGCCTCCAGGGCATTGACCCTGCCACTTCCCAAAAGTCCTATGTAATTTGGATTTACAGCGTAGTGGTTGTCTGAGGTCATCCGTAGAATATCGGCCACTTCTTCAGCATCCAGCTCGCCATAAACCTTTGACAGCATCAGTGCTGCAATACCCGATACATGCGGACTTGCCATGGAAGTGCCCTGATAATATCCATATAAGTTGTTGTTCAGCGTACTGAGCACGCCGCGCTCTGTAACGGAATTGGTTTCCCCGCCGGGAGCCGAAACATCCACCCATTCGCCATAAGTAGAATACCACGATTTCACATCCTGATTATTGGTACCGGCCACCGAAAAAGCACCGGAGTAATAACCGGGGTAACGCGGATCGGAAGTATCGCTATTACCTGCCGAGAAAATCGTTATACCTCCGGCAAGGGCACCACCACCACCAT
>PXBB01000041.1 GCA_003565735.1 Bacteroidales bacterium | reverse complement strand
TGAAAAGTCCAAATAATGGGGTAACTCCTCTAAAGGATTTTGTTGAATCACTTCCAAATCAAATTATTTAACAAACCAATTTATCTGAAGAAGCTGTTTGGTTAGCTGAAGAATATATTAACCCAAGTTGCAGCTAACTATCGTCAAAGCCTTGTAAAACAATACCTTCATTTTTTTTGAATACCGGTTTGTGTACTACGGATTTTCGTTTGACGAAGGGATAATTTCGATATCCCAGTGCCTGATAGATTTCTTTTACTTTGTTCTGGGGCTGGGTGCATCTTCTTACCGAAACAACTTCATCAAAGGTGTTTTGTCCGCTGGTTGTAATGACCTTTTGAGTGTTGGTAATCCTGAGAATTTCTTTCCAACAGTGGTTGATTCCCTTTTTCTTGAGTTGATAACGAATGGTATTTACCAGCCAATAGGCCAACAGCCCCAAGTGAATATGAGCTACACTCGCATCATCGTTTTTATGATAGATCGGGCGCAGGTCCAGCTCTGTTTTCAGGCATCGGAAACTGCTTTCAATTTCACGGATGGTATTGTAGATGTCCCATAGGGTTTGTTCCTGCTCCACATGCAGGTTCGTCCTGATGAAGTAGGTGCCAATATGTTGTTCACTGAAGGCGTAGCTGTCTTTTTTCAACAGGGTAATATCGGTTGCAAAGCCAGCATCGGTTTTGACCTGAATCTCGAAGTGCTTGGCTATGGAGGGATACTTTTCGATGATGCGTCCTATACGCCTTTCTACTTTGTCTTGCTTTTTGATGCCTCCTTTGCGGGTTAGTGCTGCCCTTGCTTTTTCCACTTCCTGGTGAAAACGCTCTTCAAAGCTGGTTTTCATCGAACGCTCTTTTTTGAGCTTTCCAGGGCTGTGGACTTTGAGCAGGTAATCGGTGGTTTTGTCGGAAACAACTTTTTGCAGGCTGATGGTCTGGTTGGATTTGCTTGTGATTTTTTGAATGCCGCCGCCGGGCACGCTTTGATAATCCTTGATTTTTGCCCGGCTCACACATACATACTTATAGCCCTTTTTGGCAAGCAGGATCAGATTATCCTCGGTAGCTATCCCGGCATCCAATACAACGATCCCCCGTTGGCTGCCACTGGTGCAAGATCGGATGTTATCAACGATATCACCCAGCGAATCACTGTCGCTTTTCTTGCCCTCAAAAACACTGGAAAACTTGATAAATCCCTCTATATTGACCACTAAGGCCAGCACGATGATTTTCGCATCATCACGCTTTTCTTTACTCTTGTTTTTGGCGTGCTGTGCCAGTTTGCTATTGCGTTTGGCGCCTTCAAAATAGGTATTGGTCAAATCATACAGGATGATGCGGTCTTGCAGGTCAAACAATTCATGGGTTCTTTTTGAAAGAAACTGCTCCAGTGTGCTTTTGATTTTAAACAAGTCCAAGGCACTTTTGTAGAGCGTATCTTTTGTGATTTTGTCGATTGGATACCCGGTTATTTCACATATGGCAGAGTTTTCCTTGATCCAGCGACTGGTACGCAATTCCGAATACGGACAAACAGCACGGCTGATGATTTGAGTGATCGCCAATTGAATCTGCTGCTCATCCCAGTTCAGGCTTTGCAGGCATTGTTTGATTTTTAACTGTTCCATCGCCTGAAAACACATCCATTCTGCCCCTACCTCTCTGGCATCTTTGTGGGTGAGGGTATCCACATCAACCATGCGCTTGTTTTTCTTAAAAGCCTGCTCAGATACGTCAATTTTCCCACCCGCAACAAGTTGCTGCCAGTATTGATCAGCCAATCGGATAACTTGCGGGTCCTGTTCCTCAAACAGGCTGCCGCGCCTGTTGAGTCTGTCATTAAGGATGCCTCGTATAGAATGGAGCTGCTGCGGGGAGATATCAACAAAGCCAATATTGAGCAGGGTACGGTGACAAACGCGGTTAAACTCATTTCGATAGCTCTCCACCAGCCTGTAATAGCCCTGGGAGTGTCCGGTACGGGGATTATGGCGCATCGAAACTTTGAAGTACATGCTGTAAAGATGATACATTATACTCACATAAGTCAATACCCCCCTGTGTACTACAACCCCTTCTCAAAAAACAGGACTATTGAAAAACAAGACTTTAGCGTTTCGATGAAGCCTTAACGCACTCTAAATAGCCCAAAAAAAGTGCAATATAACGGGAAAATGGTAGAATTAGCTGCAACTTGGGTTAAGAACCTTAATTAAGCCTGAAAAGCTATATTTCACTAAATTTTTCTTTTAAGCGCCGATCTTTTTTTAGCAATGGTTTACCCTTGCTAAATTTTAACTAATTTGGGTTTTTCCCATACTTTCCTGGTTTCGAACTTCAAAATAACCACAGAATATTTCCATTTCCCCAAAAACTCCCTATTCCGCACTTTGCTTTCCCGCTCAATCTGTTATTTTATCTGAAATATCGTATGAATAGGGGATTACGTAAAACAGATATTTGAGACATCATGAAATTTGAGCCAAGGAAGGTACAGCACAGCATCAACAAAGCTTTTCTGAAGGAGCCGGTTGAGCGGAATAAGTTTGACACCTTTAAAGAATCGCTGGGAAATCTACTCAGCGGCATTGAGCAGTCGGAAGAAGCGG
>PXBB01000130.1 GCA_003565735.1 Bacteroidales bacterium | reverse complement strand
GGTAAAGGGAAAAACAGACAAGGTAAAAGAATTTGCCTTGGCTGCACTAGTGTCAACAAATGCGTGGGCTTTATTTAAGAGTTTGCCCTTAAATCATATTTAATTTAGAATAAAGCCAAAAAAAACAGACGTACATAATAAAATTATATGTATATTTGCTATTGCAAAACGATTAATAAAAACATAATTTATTAACAATTTATTTTGTTACTAATTAATAATGAGTTGCTTGAGTTCTTATTTATTAACAAAACCTAACATCATGAAACAATTACTACTTTTCCCCTTTGTAAGTTTCTTATTAATTACAACTGCTTATGGGCAGGCCATTTCAGGTTCTTTAAAAACATCAGAAGTGCCGTTTTATGGGGCGTTCGGGTCTCCTTATTACAAGTCTTTTAAAAACAACAGTAAAGCAGAGCCTTTATTAAAACTCGACAGCATTAGCACCAATTCTCTTTACACATATTCGTATCACTATGATGAAAATGGGCGGTTAATACAAAGTGTTAGCCTCCAAAATGGAGTTCCGAGTACAAAAGTAGAATATTTTTATGCAGGAGATAATGTTGTCCTGAGAACAGAATCAACGTATTCTTCTTTTATGGATGCAGGCTGGACAACTTTATCAATGTGGCAATTTAACTATAATATATCAAACGGGCAGTTAAGTGAAATGATTTATTTTTTTATAACGACAGATTATGCTACTGATACATGGTATTGGGAAAAGGGAAGTAAAAATGAGTTTATTACTGATGCTGACAGCGTTTTACAAGAAAGGAATTTTTACTTTTGGGACAAAGCCAATAATGAATGGTATTTGCACAGAAAAAGCCTCTATTCCCATAGCGATTCGCTCTATGAGGACTTGACTGTATTGTGGGACTCTGTAAACCTCGTGTGGGTCGATGAAACACTTGTAGAACGTCACTTCGATGCTAATGGACTGGAAATTGCTATTGTTGCTTATGAAGCGGATTCTACAGGGTGGAATTATGAAAGGAAATATGAATTCGGCTATGATGCCTATGGCAATAAAATTGAAATTTTGGATTATTTGGGTAACAATAACCAGTGGGAGTTGTTTTCTAAAAGAACCACCAGCTATAATTATTCATACACCCTCCCCGATTTGGTATTGCCGCCGGGCATAAGCGAGCCGCATAAGATTACAGAAGACAGATATTACTCCTGGACAGGTACTGACTGGCTTTTTGAGTGGGAAAGGACTTACCACTATTCTAACTTTGGCACAACATCCATAAATGAAGAGGTTGCAAAAACAACTGTCAATATTTATCCAAATCCGGCTCAAGACTTCATAAATATTGAACTGCCACAAACCAAAAACAACGCCTTTATAAAAATATACGACATCTATGGACGCCTTATTCTATCTCAACAATTGCAAAGCTTTACGCAGATATCACTTGATAGAATGAGTGCCGGCATATACATTTACAACATTTATTCAGAAGGCAGCCGGGAAAGCGGCAGAATTATCAAAAAGTAAAAAACAGTCAACAATTTACACATGAAGAAATTTATTGGCATTTTTATTACAGGTGTTATTTTAAACAGCAGTTTGGCTATGACTTCATCATTTGAAGCTCAAGCAAACAAAAATCAAGATAGGTATAGTTATGATTTGGTATTATTTCCTCAAGTTCACAAGTTAAATTCCAGGCAAGAGAATAAAAATGCGCATGAATATTCTGATACAAATACTGGAAATGTTGTAAAAGATACCGATTGGGACAGACGTGTGGCTTCACCTACCTACGGATTAAGTCTGCTTTTTTTTGAGCTAAGATATAATGACAGGTTTAATAACCAAAGAGATGAAAATATTCCAATGCCGGGCATAGATTTAAGGCATTTCAACGGTGTGAATGTGTCGCCGGGCGGCGGGTTTTATTATGGTTACGAAATTGGAGTCGGGCTCAACTTCAACAGCTCTGACCGCAGATACGATGTAGGAGATAGTACTGACACATACCAACTTGATGAGTTGATAGCTTTCCGCCTCTCTTTTATGTTTAAGCATGGCTACCGGTTTAATATCAGTCCCGACCCCGATGGTTTCAGCCTTGGCTTAGAGTTAGGTCTCGGTGTGATGGGCGGCGGTGGGGAAATAAAGTTCAGACACGTCAATACAAATAGAGCATACAATAGTGGCACAGCTGGTGTGGCTCCTGTTTTTGAGTTAGGATTTGAAGCCGGGACTCCTATTAGAGAACGCGTGCGCTTATCAACACGCCTGGCTCTGGCAATAGGGCCGCCCCTTATTGATGTGCCTTATGGTGACCTCTCAGGCATTGAAATGTGGGGCCAAACGACACCGGCTTTTATTAGCATGAGGGTAGGTTTCAGAATGATGCACTAAACCGTACACGCTCCTCCTAAAAGAATCTAAAACATATTATATCAGGAATTCTTTCAAATTTATTAATTTACTGTATTTACTAACGCTATTAACCGGGTAAATAAGGCAAGACCGTTGCACGGTAATATATTAAAAAAAGCTACAAATAAACGTCTATTTATTTGTATATCAACAATATAAGTTGTATTTTTGTAGCATGAAGAATATAAAAAGCCCAACTTTAGCAG
>PXBB01000140.1 GCA_003565735.1 Bacteroidales bacterium | reverse complement strand
TGCTTGCTTGTCACTTTCACTAAGCTTTTGAAACTCTTTGTGTAATCTTTTTAATGGTGTCATGTGTATGATTTTTTTACAAAGATAGCATTTATTTCATATATATTTTAGAATAAAGCCTGATTTGTTTAATAAGTTAAACAACTTAACAGATGAAAAAGGACAAGTTGTTGATGTTTATATTAATATTGCAAGTAATTTACAAAATGAGAGTGGGCAAACAGCAAATGGAAGAAGCACTATTAATTTTGATGGTAATAATTTTATTTCAATGTATGGTGTTAATACAACGTTAATTGAACTAAATTCTAATCTTATGGATTTTGGGCGTTATCTTTCACACGAGGGCGGACATACTTTTTCTGGAGTAAAATTTTTAAATGTTTTGAATGCTTGGTACAACCAATATCCTTCAGCTAGAAGAGGAAACGGACATGATGAAGGTAATCCATCAGGAGATTATGCAACTGAGATGGAAAAAGTATATATGAGAAATAAAGGCCTTAAAAGGTAAAAACATGAAAGCTTTTAAACTTCTTTTAGTCATACTTTTCATTTTCTCATCTTGTGTTAGCATCCAAAGCTACAAAACAAAAAGGATGTTAGATTCAAGTATAGAAAAACATAATGAAATTGATATTCAAATAAATGCCTGTTTTCAAAATTATTCTTTAATGTTAAATGAATATTTAGAACTACTTCTTAACACATATAATGTAGTGTACAACGACACTTTGGGAGTAGATTCTATAGTATTAACATATTATTCGAATAGTAAGTTATATCAGAAAATACCATATATGAATGGTGTTGTGCATGGCATTTATGAAAGATTTTGGCCAGGCGGTCAATTAGATTTTAGGCATATACATATAAAAGGGAGTAAGGCTGATGGTATTTTTGTCTCTTTTAACATTAAAGGAGAAATTTCTCAAACAGGAAGGATTAGAAACGGTGTACAAGTAGGATTTTGGTATCATAACGGCTATTTGGGAATGCCATTCATAATGAGAAAGTATAGCCGAAAAGGAGTGCTTCAAAAAAAGTATTATTGGATACCTGAAAAAAAAAGATGGGTAGATGCAAATAAAGTAGCCTTTAAAAAGCGTTTTAATAAATAAGCATATGCTGTATGAATACCCCTTATAAATTCAACGCCAAAGAGTTAGACCAAGAGACCGGAATGTACTATTACGGGGCTAGATATTACACACCTGAGCTTTCAATTTGGTTGAGTGTGGATCCGTTGAGTGATAAGTATCCTCACCAAAGCAACTATATGTATTGCAGTGGCAACCCTATGAATAGAATTGACCCAGATGGGATGGATGACTATGAAGTTAACAGACGTACAGGCGAAATTACATTTGTTCGAAAAACAGATGATGATACACATAGGTTAATTGCAGGCAGAGCTAGGTATGATAAAGATGGTAATTTAAGAAATAAAAATACTATTGAAATAACAAAAGATGTTTTAGATAACAGACAAGAAGGAAGAGCTATACATCTGGGTGATGATGGTAGTGAAACACCTTACAATTACACAGCTTTGCATTTTGGAACTAAAAGTGATGAAGCTGAAAATATTTTTAAATGGTTTGCTGATAATACATTTGTGGAATGGTCTTTAATAGATTTTAATAATTTTTGTGAAACAAACTCAAGTATTTATACCTCACATAGAGAAGATAAGGAGTTTATGGGGGCTCATTGGACAAATATATATGCGGGAGATGGGTTATTATTGCGTCATATTCATAATCACCCTGGACCTTATAATACATCATATGCATCAGATGATGATAAATCTATGAGAAATAACGCTTTGTTGCATAGCCCTAATGCCTTGTTTAGAGTATATCGCATGGGAGTATTAAGAGATTATGATGGAAATAAAGTAACAAGGTAATGAAAGTGTATTTAATTAAGTTTCTTTTTGTAATAATGCTGATTTTTAGTTGGCTTACATATTCATGTAAAACAAAATACGAAAGAATGATAGCAGGTTTTGAACATGCCGATACAAGCAAGACCATACCATTACTCGAATTAAATAATGATTATTTAGTAAGTTCTCTTGATACATTTATCCATTATTTAGGCAAATGTAAATTTATATCTAAGAAAGAAGATTTCTTCGTAGAGATAAGTTTTATTAATGAAAGAGAAATAATAATACGTTCATGCCAGGATTTTAACTTCCTTTCTTTTTATGAAGCAACGAGAGACATAATAGGTAGCTTTGAATATAAAGGATATACATTCATAGTGTTTGATGCGATTAGAAATTCAAACATTTTTGATAATATGTTTATAGAAAAAGGTCAAAAAACATTTACTTTTTCTAGAATTATTACTCAATATGGTCGTAGAAATAGCATTCTTCCTGATGGAGTATCAATTAAGTACAAAAGGGATAACAATTATTTTATTATTGAAACAATTATTGAATTATGCGAGTAGGGGTCGCCCTCTATAAGTTCAACGCCAAAGAACTTGATAATGAGACCGGGCTTTACTATTACGGGGCTAGGTACTATACACCGGAGCTGTCTATTTGGTTGAGTGTGGATCCGTTGAGTGATAATGCACCGGGCTGGAGTCCTTACAGGTATGGCTTTAACAGCCCAGTACGTTTTACCGACCCTAATGGCTTATTTGAAAGCGAATCGGATGCCAAACAATGGGCAATGAATAATGATATAATAAATGATGATGGTATAAAATCCGGCTATAGAATAGAACAAGGATCTGATGGCAGTTGGGCGATAAACAACAGAGAAAAAAATTTAAGCTATTTTAGAGACAATACCGACTTTGAAGGCTATATGGCTGGACGTGGAGAAGATGGAGTTATAGCTGCAGCTGGGGCGTTTGCGGATAGGTGTGCCCAAGGTGGAGGGGGAAGAGAAATGCAGTCTGAAAAACCCACAAGAGAACCTTTTTTTACTTTTGTTGGTTTTAACCATGGTATCCCTGAGTTTGAGTCAAGTTTAATGCCTAAAGGAACAGCTGTAACACCTGGCCCTTTTATAATATATTCAACTGGATATTCTAATGATGCCTCTTTAAACACGCACGAACCAGGACATGTTATTCAATTTTTGATTATGGGACCGTACTTGTATTATAAGCTAATAGCTATTCCTAGTTTAATGACTGTTAACAAACCTTATCATAGTGATATGCCCTGGGAAAAATCTGCAAATACTTTATGGTATTGGGTAACAGGTATAGAGCATGAAAGCAATCCTAGATATTTTCAACCTTAAATAATATGAAAAAGATAACAATAATTACTATAGTAACAGTTTTTTTAATTGGCTGTGATAAATTAGACGAAAAACTAAGACTTGTAAATATATCGGCTAAAGAATTATTTTATGTAGTATCTTATAAAGATGATTTAATTTATAATGATAATCTTGATATAAACTCTTTCCCAAATTTTGATACGGTAAAAGTTGGTATCATAGGTGGCACAGGTGCTTGGGAATACCATATTAATAAGAGAGGAAGTGATAGCACATTATTCATCTATATCTTTAGTGAAAAAAATATTACAGAACAGATAATTGAGAGCAACCTATACCAAAAAAAAGGATTTAAAGTTAAAGATTTAGACAGCTTAAATTGGATTGTTACATATCCCGATGATTTTGAGTAGTATAAGTTTGAATGGCATTTTTTAAGAATTGGTTTAACGTTCAGTACTTTTCTGTAAATTTGCCCTATGCACAAGATAAAAACACAGTTGGGGTTTGAGTGTGAGCGAGAGGGGATTGACCACAACCCCTCGTGGAACAGCACCGTATCTCATTTGGCTTATGAGCAGTGGGGATTAAAAGTATGATAATAAATAGATTAGCGATTGGAATATTTTTAATGTTAGCTATTAATTTGGGTTGTTTGGCTCAGTCAAACATTTATAATTCTAGTAGCCTCTATAGAGTTTTAAGTATTGACTCTACGAATTATAACTATTATATTTTTATATCAAGTGAAATTGAGCAAATTGATTCTATTGTAACATTTTTAGATAAAGAAAAGGATTGCAATTATCTGTCTTTTAGTTTTATTAACCCTAACATATACTGCATTATCTCAGAAAAACATTATTGCTCCAATAGAAACATTTACGTAGGCGACTTATTAAATCTAACATTGAAACAAGCCATTATTTCTAAAACAATTTTCCCTTCCACAAATGTTTATACTCATATTGGATTTGGTGACTATTTAAAGGATGTGCAAAGTAGAATGCTGCTTTACTCGGATAATATTTATGGACTGTTTTATACGGTAGACTCAACAATTATTAAATTCTATAAACGACACAGAGAAGAGTTGTTTTATTTTGACTCGCAAATGTTATATATTTGGATGAATATTGCAAAATCAGATATGTGTTATTCAAAATGGTTAGAAAATATTATCGCTAATTCAAAACAAATTGAAATTTCGGATGTTAATCATTCCTTCTTTTTGTATAGTGATGCTGACGGTGTAAAACCATTAGAATCTATAGAACTTGAAGACTTTATTGAGAATGACACTCTTAAAGTGAAATTATATTATAAGAATAAAAAGAATAGTTTTATTAGAATTGGGGACTCTTTAAATTTTAGGTATGGTTGGGTAAAAAAGAATTTCGAAAAACTATAATAATGGAAGATATTCTGAATGCCCAGACCCTTTCAAAGCAAATGATGGTAATACTTTTCTAATGTTATTAGGTATTTACGTTTACGGACTGGGCTCCCTGTTTAAGCATTGACACCCTCCTTTATATTGATTCCCTTGAGATAGGATTATATAAATGCTCAAAAAATGACATAAAATAATTGAATAATGTTCAATAGCCCGTTAGGGCTTTAATGTCCATAAAAAAATAAGCGAAAATTTCTGTTTTGTCCGTTAGGACATTAACAAGTATTATAAAAATATACTGATATTGTTGAGAAATGGGGTGCTTGGTTTAGAGGCTGTCTCAAAACTGTCGTTTGCTGAAAATCATCATTGCCCCTTCGGATAGTTATCGGAACCTTAAGGGTGTGCTGATTTTCAGCGACATCCACCCTTTAGGGCGGGGAAAAGATGTCGGTGAAAATCCAAAATAACAGTTTTGAGACAGCCTCAGATTTAAGTTATATCTGCTTGGTTTTGTCAATATTAAAGCCCTAACAGGCTATAGAGTACAGAGAAATGCAAAGCGTACGCGCATTATACATAAAACAAGAAAATCTTTAAATTTTAATCACATATTTTACTCAACAGGACATCCAAAACCCCAAAAAAGGGTTTGATTTAGTCTGAATTATTCATGCTTTTAATTTAGGTCATATGTGAGGCGTCGAAAGCCGCCGACATAGTAAACTATTTCAAGGTTTTCGTAACGCAGCAGATGGCCTGAAGTAAAAGCACTTGAAAAAGTAAACAAAAAAAATATTTCGATGGTCTGGGTATTTTTAGATTGACAATCAATATTTTACACTTTTTTGTTTACTTTTGTGAATAATGCAGGCTAGTCAAGCGTATGTATTATCAGTCCGCTTCTCAGCTTAGGTTCAAACCATGTTGTTTTGGGGGGCATTATATTGTTGGTATCTGCAATATCGAGCAACTGCTTCATAGATACGGGGTACAAGGCAAAAGCTACAGCCATCTCACCACTGTCAACACGTTTTTTGAGTTCTTCTAATCCTCTGATCCCTCCAACAAAATCAACGCGCTTATCCGTACGCAGGTCTTTTATGCCCAGGAGTTCATCAAGGACATACTTTGAGAGAATAGTAACATCAAGTACACCAATGGGGTCATTATCATCATAAGAGCCCGGCTTTGCAGTTAATGAATACCACTTTCCATTAAGATACATACTGAAATTATGCAATTCTGTGGGCTTGTAAATTTCTGCGCCTACCTCTTGCACGTAAAAAGTCTTTTTCAGCTTATGTATAAGATCTTCGGGGCTTAATCCGTTCAAGTCTTTAACAACTCTGTTGTAGTCAATTATTTGAAGCTGGTTGTCAGGAAAATGAACGGCTAAAAAGTAGTTGTATTCCTCATTCCCTGTGTGATTGGGGTTGTTTTTCTTTTTCTCATTTCCAACCAAAGCAGCAGCAGCAGTGCGGTGGTGACCATCGGCAACATATGTGCTGGGCAGGGCTTCGAAATGCTTAAGAATTTGAGAAATGGTGTCGTCGCAGTCGATAACCCAAAAATGATGACCAAAACCATCTTCCGCAACAAAATCATAAACAGGCTTGTTGATATTTACCCAGTTTTCAATGATATCATCAATTTCCTTGACTGATCTGTAAGTAAAAAAAACAGGCTCAATATTGGCATTATTAACACGAACATGTTTCATACGATCTTCTTCTTTATCTTTACGGGTAAGTTCGTGTTTTTTTATTATATTGTTCATATAATCTTCAACACCGGCACAACCTACCAGCCCGTATTGAGTACGTCCGTCCATAGTTTGGGCGTAAATGTATAAACAGTCTTTCTCATCCTGTACGAGCCAGCCTTCTTTTACAAATTTTTCAAAATTTTCCTTGGCTTTTTGATACACCTTTTCATCATGCTCATCAATACCCTCCGGAAAATCAATTTCAGGCTTTGTAATATGCAGCAGTGAGTAAGGGTTGCCTTCTGCTTCAACTTTTGCTTCTTCGGAGTTTAATACATCGTAAGGTCTTGCTGCAATTTTTGATGCAATGCTCTGTGGGGGTCTGAAACCTCTAAACGCTTTTAAAATAGCCATTTCTAATCTTTTTTTAGTTATTAAAAATTTTTTTTATCTCTGCTTTTTCAAAAGGTAAAATTATAAATAAAATATATAAGTGCCATTTTTTTTATAAAAAAATAAAATAGTATTTTTGCGGTTTTATAAAAATGATTAAGACATAATATTAAATATGATTGAAATTACTCTCCCGGATGGGAGCTCCCGCACTTTCCAAAAAGGTGTTACCGCACATGAAATTGCGCTTAGCATTAGCGAAGGTTTGGCACGTAAAGTTTTGTCAGCAAAAGTTGACGACGATATATACGATTTGAATATGCCCATTCATAAAAATGCCCATGTTAAACTTTTAACCTGGGAGGATGCAGAGGGCAAAGCCACTTTTTGGCACTCAAGTGCGCATATAATGGCCGAAGCTATTGAAATCCTATATCCCGGAACTAAATTTGGGATAGGCCCTGATATAGAAAATGGGTTCTACTACGATATCGATTTGGGAGAGAATGTTATTTCTTCTGACGATTTCCCTGCCATAGAAAATAAAATAATGGACCTTGTGCGTCAAGGGCAAAATTTTGAGCGCTCTGAAATATCTAAAAAAGAAGCGCTGAAATATTATAACGAAAAGCAGGACCCGTACAAAATAGAACTGATAAATGAGCTTGAAGATGGTACCATAAGTTTGTACAAAACAGGCGGATTTGTTGATTTATGCAGAGGACCACACTTAATGGACACGACACCCATAAAAGCTTTTAAGCTTCTAAATGTTGCCGGAGCTTATTGGCGTGGCGATGAAAATAGAAAACAGCTGACAAGGATTTACGGGATATCATTCCCCAAAAAGAAAGACCTTGATGCTTATCTTGTTTTTCTCGAAGAGGCCAAAAAAAGAGACCACAGAAAAATTGGCAAAGAATTGCAGCTTTTCACATTCTCTTCTACTGTTGGTTCAGGCCTGCCGCTATGGCTACCCAAAGGCACCGAGCTGCGTTTAAATTTAGAGAACTTTCTAAAACAAGCTCAAAAAGCTTCTGGTTATGTGCAGGTCATGACGCCGCATATCGGATTGAAAGAGCTGTTTACTGTTTCAGGTCATTACGAAAAGTATGGACAGGATTCTTTCCGACCAATAAGTACACCTGCTGAGGGTGAAGAGTTTTTGTTGAAACCCATGAACTGCCCCCACCATTGCGAAATATTTAAGTCGCAACAGCATTCATACAAAGACCTGCCTGTGCGCTATGCCGAATTTGGCACCGTTTATCGGTACGAACAAAGTGGCGAGTTACATGGCTTGACGCGTGTTCGTGGTTTTACGCAGGATGATGCCCATATTTTTTGCCGCCCCGATCAGTTGAAAGATGAATTTAAGGGCGTTATAGACATCATATTTCATATTTTTAAAGCACTGGAGTTCGAAAATTTTGAAGCGCAAATATCTTTAAGAGACACCGAAAACAAAGAAAAATATATTGGAACAGATGAAAACTGGGAACGTTCTGAAAAAGCCATTATTGAAGCTTGCCAGGAGAAAGGGCTTAAAGCTACCGTTGTCAAAGGTGAAGCTGCTTTTTACGGCCCCAAGTTAGATTTTATGGTAAAAGATGCCATCGGACGTAAGTGGCAGCTGGGTACCATACAAGTGGACTATAACCTGCCCGAAAGATTTGAGCTGGAATATGTGGGTAGCGATAATCAAAAACACCGCCCTGTTATGATTCACAGAGCTCCTTTTGGATCGATGGAGAGATTTGTCGCTGTTTTGATAGAACATTGTGCCGGCAAATTCCCATTGTGGCTAACACCCGAGCAAGTAGCTATTCTGCCTATTAGTGAAAAATTTGTTGATTATTCAAAAAAAGTATTATCTTTGCTGCAAAATTCTGATATCAGGGCTTATATAGATGACAGAAACGAAAAAACAGGTAGAAAGATAAGAGATACAGAACTCAAAAGGGTTCCTTATATGTTAATAGTTGGTCTTAAAGAAGAGGAGACAGAGACTGTTTCGGTCAGAAAGCAAGGTGCAGGAGACGCCGGCCAGATGCCTATTAACAAATTTATTGAAACCCTAAAGACAGAAATTAATACATTGATAAAATTTAATAAATAATAATTATTAACTAAAAAACTGAGGAGGAAATAAGTATAGCAACGCCTTTTAATCATTCAAGAAGAAATCATCGTTTTCCCAGAAAAAATGAACCTAAGCATCGTATTAACGAAATGATAAAAACGCCTGTAGTGCGTGTCGTAGGTGAAAATGTTGACGATGGTATTTATAACATTAAAGAAGCCTTAAGTATAGCACACGAACTGGGTTTAGACCTGGTGGAAATTTCACCATCTGCTAACCCGCCCGTTTGCAAAGCCATTGATTATAAAAAGTTCCTTTACGAGCAAAAGAAAAAAATGAAGGAAATTAAGGCCAAAGCTTCAAAGATTGTTGTTAAAGAAATAAGATTTGGGCCTCACACCGATGAGCATGATTTTAATTTCAAACTAAATCATGCCAAGAAATTTCTGAAAGATGGCGCTAAAGTAAAAGCCGATGTGTTTTTTAAAGGCAGAAGCATTATATACAAAGAGCAAGGCGAATTAATCCTTTTACGTTTTGCCGATGAGTTGTCGGAATACGGTAAAGTTGAAATGCTGCCTAAGATGGAAGGCAAAAGAATGATAATTATTATTGCACCTAAAAAATAAATACTGTTAAATTACAAAAATATAAACGAAAAACTATAAAATAAGAAAGCAATGCCAAAGATGAAAACGAAATCCAGTGCCAAGAAAAGGTTTACCCTTACGGCTACCGGAAAGATTAAAAGAAAACATGCTTACAAAAGTCACATTCTTACCAAAAAGTCAACCAAAAGAAAACGCAATTTGACGCAAACCGGTTATGTTGACAAATCTGACGAAAAAAGAATCCGACTACTAATTGCTAAATAAAAAGAGTTATTAACCATTGCTAAAGCATTCAAGATTCTTATAAACAGAAGAACGCTTTACCAAAAAAACACAGATTATGCCACGTTCATCAAATTTAGTTGCAGCACGTTTGAGGCGCAAAAAAATTATTAAAAAAACCAAAGGTTATTTCGGTAGAAGAAAAAATGTTTGGACTGTTTCGAAAAATGCTTATGAAAAAGCACTGCAGTATGCATACAGAGACCGAAAAACTAAAAAAAGAAACTTTAGAAGCTTGTGGGTCATGAGAATTAATGCAGCTGCCAGAGTGCATGGAATGTCTTATTCGCAGTTTATGGGGAAGCTATCTGCTAACAACATTGAACTGAATAGAAAAGTACTTGCCGATTTGGCTGTTAATAATCCTGAAGCATTCAAAGCTATTGTGGATAAAGTCAAATAAGTGCTTTATAAAACTTTCTTTTTAAAAGCGATTCATATTTCAATATGAATCGCTTTTAATTTTATAAACCGGCTTTGTGATGGTATTGCAATTCTTGCTCATAAAAGGCTTTTACGAGCTTTTATACTGCGACAATATTTTTTGTAAATGCGCCCATTCATCAAACAGGGCTTTACTTATTTTATCAAGTTTGTCCGGGTTGTCTGCGTTATCTCTTAGCTCCGCCGCTATATTGCCAAGCTTTTTATAACCAATGGTGAGTGCGCTTCCCTTTATAGCATGGCTGTTTTTCTTTATTTCATCAATGTTTTTGTTTTCTAAAGACGTTTTCACAGCATTGATATATTGGGGATAATCTTTAAGGGTTAGCGTTATTAATTCGCCAATCAGCTTTTGGTTATGCCCTAGATTACTCTTGAGATTTTCAATATCAAAATGTTTTAGGCTTTCTTCGCTTTCTGAACTTACAGATACTTTTTGTTCCTGTAGTTCTTCAGTGCTGACGGTTGCTTTTAAATATTTTTTTAATACTTCTTTCATAACCTCCTTTTTGATAGGCTTTGTAATAAAATCATTCATCCCGGCATTTATGCAATTATCTCTTTCGACTTTAGTAGCACCGGCCGTGAGAGCAATAATGGGGATGTCTTTAATTTCTTTTCTGCCTGAATTTCTTATTTCAATTGTCGCTTCAATACCTCCCATAATAGG
Organism: Bacteroidales bacterium; assembly: GCA_003565735.1. Lineage (GTDB taxonomy): Bacteria > Bacteroidota > Bacteroidia > Bacteroidales > PXBB01 > PXBB01. The sequence goes on along the minus strand of PXBB01000140.1, from coordinate 73,862 downwards.
CATCTGAACATCCATAAAGATTAAGTTGGGCGTTTGGGTTTGTAATATGTTCAAAGCTTCCCGCCCATTATAGGCTTCTACAATAGTGGCATTAGGTAATGCAACTTGCAACATATTGCTTACTAATGTCATGTTTACGTAGTTGTCTTCAACCAATAATATGGTGTGCTTAGCAAGCGACTCATTTTTGAATGATTGCCATCTTTGTGATGCTGAAACATTATTGTTGCTCACAGGGGGCATATCCTTATTGTTAATATTTTTAAGATAACTAAAAAGTTCCGTCGCTTTCACAGGCTTTGTTAAGGTAAAGCGTACGCCAATTCTTTTAAATTCATCATGAATGGTAGCATCGTCGAATGAGCTATGCAGCAAAATTATGGGTGTGTTGGTGAAAGTTTTTCTGTCAGTTTTTTTCAGTTTTTCAATGGTTTTGAGTCCGTCCATTTTGGGCATGTGGTAGTCCATAATAATCAGGTCGTATGAGGTGCCTTTCTGAAGCATTGCCAAAGCTTTAAAACCACTGTTGGCTGTTTTGCACTGCATTTCCCATTTTGCGAGTGTGTGTTCCAAAATCATTAAGTTTCGCTCATTGTCGTCAACAATAAGAACGTTCTTAATGTTGTCAATGGTTTTTTGAGTCTTTTTTTCTTCATATTCGTATTGAGTTTCAAATGAGAAATAAAATTTTGAACCCTCACCCTCTTGACTTTTAAACTGAATTTGGCTGCCCATTTTTTCAGCAAGCAAGTTTGATATGGTTAACCCTAAGCCTGTACCACCATATTTTCTTGTTATTGAAGTGTCTGCTTGAGCAAAGGCCTTGAAAAGCATTGACTTTTTTTCTGAACTGATGCCAATGCCCGTATCTCTTACACAAACTGTATATTGTCCTGTGGCTTTGTCTTTTGATTCGAAGCCCAGTATCAGTTCAACCTCACCACTATTTGTAAACTTCACGGCATTGTTTAAAAGGTTAACTAAAATCTGCTTAAGTCTTACAGGGTCAATATAAGCATAACGTGGTATGTCATGCTGTATGTTGAGCATTAATTCAAGCCCTTTTTGGGCAGCATGAATTTTGATGATATCGGAAGCTTCCTCCATCACTTCAATTATGTCTGCTTTGATGACTTCAAGCTCTAACTTGCCGGCTTCAATTTTCGAATAATCTAATATGTCGGTGATAATGCCTAATAATGAGTTTGCCGAAACCAAGGTGTTTTCAATATATTGTTTTTGTAAAGGGCTTAAGTTTGTGTCGTACATCAGCTCTGTAAAGCCTATGACACCATTGAGCGGTGTGCGAATTTCATGACTCATATTGGCTAGAAAATCGGATTTCGCTCTGCTGGCCGATTGTGCTAACTCTTTGGCTGCTATCAGTTCAACTTCTATTTTTGTACGCGAGATAGCATCAGCTAATATATTGCTAAAAACATGCAGTAATGATATTTGAGAGTCATCAATGGCAGACTTCTTTTTTATGGTTTCAAAACCAAAATACCCGATAAACTGATCGTTCTTTATAATGGGAACACTCAGCATTGATTGGATTTTCTTTCTTTTAAGTAACTGCTTGTCGAAACATTCGGGCAGCAGTTCAACATCTTCAACAAAAACAACTTCTTTATATTTTAGAAGACTTTTAATAAGTGGTGCTTTATATATGGGGTAATTTTGTAAAAGTTTTTTTTGTGAAGTTATCTGAGGTGCACACCATTCATGTGTGTTGGATAAGAATTTTTCGTCGGTGGAAAATTGAAACACAAAAGTACGGTCGGCATCAAAGTATTGACCGCACCTTTTTAACATAATGTTGATTTTATCATTTATATTATGCATCCTTGAGCTTACAAACTCAGTAGAGAGTTCTGAAAGAATGCTTTGAATCTCAAACTGTTTGGCAATTTTCTTGTTGGCTTCTACTCTGTTGATGAAGCTCAAAAGTATTTGCGCAAAAATCCATAAAAGTTTTCTTTCTTTACTGCTGTATTCTTTGTGTTTCGTAATTGAATCTAAGCCAACAAACCCAATACAGCTTTTTTCATCGAGCATGGGTATGAGAATGGTGCTTTTGATACCTTGTGCCGTTAGGAGTTCTTTCAGAGGCTTCTTGTTAGACAGGGCCGAAACCTTATTGATAACAATACTCTTTCCTTTGGCATGTGCTTTAACTATGGGACCTAAGTCTTTACAGGAAATATGATGTAAATGACTTTGTTCTATCTCAAGACCCGGTATAAACCACTCGTGCAAGCATGTTGCAGTATCCTTATCATGCTCATACTTATAGACAAAAGCTGTATCTGCTCCTGTAAACAAACACAGTTCCTCAAGAGACTCTTTTAGTATTTGGTCAAAGATTGTAAAATCACTCCCAATAAACCTTGATGAAATATTAATCAGGAGCTCCTGCATTTGGGTGTAATTTTCAACAGATTTTTGGGCTCCGACTTTATCTGTAATATCACGAGAAACGCCTAGAACTCCCAAAAAGTTGTTTTTTTCATCATACATGCTGCTCAAATTTACCTCAACCCAAATGTTATGGCCTTTTTTACAAATCTTTTCTAGTTGCAAACGTATATCGGAGGGTTTATTCCCTGATGCTCCTGCTTTGAGAATGGTATTAATTGCTTTTTGGTATGAGTCGCGGAACTCCTTTGTTACAGTCTCTACCGGCATTTTTAAAATCATTTCCCGGGCTGTATAGCCTTGCATTTTTTTTACAGCCGGGCTGACATAGGTGTAGCGGCCATTTAACCCCAGTGTCCAGATAACATCGTTAGAGTTTTTGGCTAAAAGTCTGTATTTTTGTTCACTATTGTGTAATGCAATAAGATTCTTGTTGAATGCGGTAGTGTCTCGGCCAAATATTATGAGTCTCGGCTCTTTCAACTTTATATAGGTTGCAGATATTTCATAATTTAATATTGTGCCATCTTTGGTCTTTAAAAGTGTTTGAAACCTGTCGTTGCCTTTTTTAATGATTTTTTTGATATGTGTTTTTATTTCATCAGGCGATTCATTTACATCAATATCCTGAATAGACATTTGCAGCAGCTCTTCTTTTGTGTAGCCCAAAGATTTGCAAAAAGCTCTGTTTGCATCAATAATACGAGCATCTAAAGTACTGATAAAGAAGTCGTCATTTGTTGTTTGAAGTATGGTTTGGTATTCTTTTTCTTTTTCCAGTAATTTTTCTTCGAACATGATGCGTTCGGTAATATCCATGAAACTACTCAAAAGAACTTTTTTATCCTCTATCTCAATGATTTCGGATGAAAAGAGAGCATGAAAAACCTTTTTATGCTTAGTGTGGTATTTGTATAGCCGGCCTTTAACTTCTTTGCCCTCATTAAGCATTTTAACAACCTCTGAGCGGTCGTCAGGGTTGTGCCATATTTGGAGATTTAAAGTAGTCTTGTGTATTGCTTCCTGGCGTGTATATCCGGTAATATCGCAAAAAGCTTTGTTTACTTCCAGTATGGCGCCATCAGAAAAATGCGTCATAAGCATTGGGTAGGGGCTATTGAAAAAAGCTTTAGAAAATTTTTTCTCACTCAACCATAACTGCTTTTCCATATGATGTTTTCTCAGAGAGAGAGTCCCCAAATTGGTGTATTGATTCAATAGGTTGATTGAAGGAAGTTCCTGACTCTCTTTAAACCCTAAAACAGTGGTGCCGTATAATTTGTCGGAATCATTATGGGAAATTGTGAAAAATTTGTTGACTCCTGTGATTTTGGCAATTTTCTTGCTTGTTTTTTCAGGGATCACACCAAGAGAAATTTCATTAAATGAATTTTCCTGAATCCAGCTGGCGTTTAAAAGCTCGCTTAATTCATGGTCATCAATAGGGTAATTTGTATTAGAAAATTTGTCAATATAAGGTTTTATTGCCGTGCTGCGCAAGCTGTTATCTATTTTAATAAATTTAGGTTCCAGCGCTTTGAGCTTAGTATTGTATTCCGAAAATGTTGCAAACAAGGCTCCGGTATGCGCAGTTATACTGTTAATAAGCGTTTGAGAAACACTTTTTTCTATTGTTTCTTCAGTAAGTAAGAAACTAAGCTTATTAAGAAAAAGATGGTCAATGTTTTTTTGGATAATTTCTTTTTCAAAGTTATAACGTGTTATACTGGCGCCTGCCATGTCAGCATATGCTTCACACAATGCCTGATTTTGTATGTGTTTGTTTTTTTCGAAGATTAAAGTAAAATCGCCTATGATTTCTTTTTCTTTCATTGTTTGAATAACAACAACGTCTCCAATTTGAAAACTCTTTGTGATAATCTGTGTAACTGTTGAAGGTATGACATCTCCACAAAGTTCATCAAGGTTTTTAAAAACCGTTGTTTTACGGCCTTTTATTTTTTGAAACTTATTGTTGTCAGCAGACCAGTTTTTATTAATGATGTTGAATACAAGCAGTTGAGAAGCTTTTTTTATATGTGTTGGAAAGCCTGAAATATAAACTGTTGAAAAATCTTTATCACGATTATTAAGAACGTTGAGCGCCACATATTTGGCTCCTGACAACTCTTGCATGCCCCTACACATAAGCTTATAATCAATAGTTCCGGGTTGAAAATTGCTCATCTTTTTTGATGCCTCGGCAATGAAATATTCTGAACTGACATCCGAAAAATAAACTGAAAAATGTTCGCCATCCACAGAATGAACCTGCCCTCTAAACCATTTTTTTAAAGTTTTTGAATATCCTTCAAATGAATGCTTATCTTTTTTTTTTGTGATGTTCCCAAAAATACCAATCCAGTTAAAATCATCCTCTGCAATGTTAGGAAGCACATCCGTTACTTTTTGATTGATAACATGATGCCTTTTGAGACCGGTCATTTTCTCAAAAGTTTTATTGATATCAAGAAAAACATAATTTACGGGGTCGCCCTTTTTATTTGTAATGATTTTATGATAAGCATAAGCAAAAGGCGCATAATCCAAATTTTGAATGTCTGTCTTATTTTTAGGCATGTTTTTTTTCTTTTATACAAATGTAATATTTTTATGAAATGTAAAGGAGGTTTTAAATCAATAAATAATCTTTTGTCAGTTGTATTAAATTTTATATATTTGTATTGTTTTGGAAAAAAATAGTATTAACACAAAAAGAAATTATTATGAAAAAAGAAAAAAGTATTGAATTGCTTAACAAGGCAGTTTCCGATGAGCTTTCAGCTGTCCACCAGTATATGTATTTTCATTTCCACTGCGATGATCAGGGATACGACTTGCTGGCCAATCTCTTTAAGCGTACAGCTATTGAAGAAATGGTTCATTTAGAACAGCTTGCTGAAAGAATTTTGTTTTTGGGTGGTGATGTGGAAATGGAATTATCGCACTCTGTTAAGAAAATTCAGGATGTTAAAGAAATGCTTGAGTTAGCAGCACAAATGGAAGAACAAAGCGCAAGCGATTATAACGAGTGGGCTCTCGAATGTTCTAAAAATGCCGACTCCGCCTCAAAAAAATTATTTGAATCTCTGGTTGATGACGAAGAAAGACATTTCGACCAGTATGATGATGAAATTGCAAATATGAAAAAGTTTGGTGACAATTATTTGGCCCTCCAATCTATCGAAAGAAGTAAAAATATTTCCAGCGCCTCAGGCGGCGGCGAATAAAACCGCTTCTGTTAGAATATCTTTATACTTTATGCTCATAGCTTAGCTTTTGCGATTGATTAGGGCAAAATATCTAAAAAGAAACAATTAAACAAGTGCGTTTCACAAAAACGCCGGTAAAACAAAGCTTAGCTTAACAAGTTTTGCCGGCGTTTTTTTTATGGCGACAATTTTGCCGGCAGTGATTTTACGCCCCCCGTATTTAAGGGAATTAAAAAATAAATTTATAATTATATATTTGTTGTTTGTAAATAAAACATATGGATAATCTATATTCAAACAACGCAATGTTGCGCCTGGCTTACGAATTTACACAGTACACCGGGAGAAATATTTTTTTGACAGGCAAAGCGGGAACAGGCAAAACCACTTTTTTACGTCATTTGCGAGAAACCATGTCCAAACGTATGGTAGTGGTAGCGCCAACAGGGGTGGCTGCCATTAATGCCGGCGGAGTTACCATTCATTCGTTTTTTCAACTGCCCTTTGGAACGCAGATTCCTGAACCTGTCAGAAAAGAAAAAGGGATTATTATAAAACAGAAGTACAAATTCAATAAGAACAAAATTTTATTAATTAAAAGTTTAGATATTCTTATTATCGATGAAATAAGTATGGTTCGTGCCGATATGTTGGATGCTATTGATGAGGTGCTGCGAAGGTATAAAATTTCTGACAAGCCTTTTGGAGGGGTGCAGCTTCTAATGATTGGCGATTTGTATCAATTGCCCCCAATAGTTAAGGATAATGAGTGGGCTTTGCTTCAGGATTACTACGAAAATCCATTCTTTTTCAGCAGCAAAGCCTTACAAAAAACGAACCCTGTACGTATAGAACTCAAACATATTTATAGGCAATCGGATAGCCATTTCATAAATATTTTAGGTGAAATTCGAGACAATGCTATCAAGCAGCAAACACTTGATGACCTTAACAAAAGGTATATCCCTGATTTCAAATACGATGAAAATGATGGTTATATTGTTTTAACCACCCACAATGAATCGGCAAAAAATATAAATAATGCCAATCTTAATAAAATTGATTCTAAGCTTCACAAGTTTAATGCTAAGGTCAGTGGAGAATTTCCGGTTTACAATTATCCCACACACGAAAATTTGCATCTGAAAGAAGGCGCACAGGTTATGTTTGTGAAAAATGATAGCTCGCGCGATAAAAGATACTACAATGGGAAAATTGGGCGCGTCATTGATATTGATGAAGACATAATATATGTGTCTTGCAATGAAGATGATAGTATAATTGCTGTAGAGCCCGATACTTGGAACAATATTAAATATGAGCTTAACGAAGAGTCGAAAGAAGTAACAGAAAAGATTATTGGGAGCTTTGTCCAGTATCCACTAAAATTAGCCTGGGCTATAACCATTCACAAAAGTCAAGGCTTAACTTTCGAAAAAGCAATTATTGATGCGCAAGCTGCTTTTGCTTTCGGACAGGTTTATGTTGCTTTAAGTCGCTGTAGGAGCTTAAGTGGTATTGTTTTAAAAAGTCCTATAAAGAAAACAGCCGTTATAAGCGATAAAACTGTTAACGACTACACCAATGATATTGATGAAAACATACCGGATGCGCAGCAACTTCTTGAAAATAAGAGGGCTTATCAACTTCAGTTAATCCAGGAGGTTTTTGATTTTGGGTCAATTATGAAGTATTTGTACACTTTTAGGAAAATTGTTAATAGTGCCGTGTCGTCTTTTGATGAAAACTTGCCTGAAGCTGTTATGGGTATGATTAAATATGCCAAAGAGCAAATGGTTGATGTTGCGGTTAAGTTTGATAAACAACTAAAGGGTAAGATTACAAAAGATGCTATCCCTGAAGAGGATTCGTATTTGCAAGAGCGCTACAAAAAAGCCTGCAATTATTTTCATGATAAAACGGACTTCTTGCAAAAAAATCTGTTGACCGCATTAAACTATGATACAGACAACAAACAATTGTATAAGGATGTAGAAAATATTTTAAAAAATCTAAAGAAAGAACTTTTTATAAAAAATCAAATTTTTGCTGAGGGGCATAATGGGTTTCATTTGGAAAAATATTTAAGAATACAAGCGGATGCGGATATCAGTTATGAGCAGCAGGTAGCTGCACCCACAAAAGACAAAAAATATGCAGATTTTGCTCATTTGCCACAACCTGAATTGTATAAAGCACTGATGAAGTGGCGTGAAGATACTGCTTATGAAAATATGCTGCCTGTATCGAAAGTATTGCCACGTAAAGCTCTGGCGCGTCTGTTAGCTGTGCTGCCTGCTACGCCCGAAGAGCTGTCGGGTGTAAAAGGAATAGGTCAAACTATTGTAAAAAGATTCGGAGAAGAGATTCTTGACATTATTAATGCATACTGTTTAGAAAAACAAATAGACCGTTCTGTTTTGGAATTTGATGTCAAAGAAAATTTAAAAAATAAACCATCTAAAGGACAAAGTCAAAGGCATTCCTTACGTCTTTTCAAAGAAGGTCTTAGTGTTGAAAAAATTGCTCAGGAAAGAAACCTGGCAGTCAGTACAATTGAAGGTCATCTAATACAGTTTATCGCAAAAAATGAGTTGAGTATTTTCGATTTTATGAAAGAGTCCAAAGTAAATGAAATAGCAGAAGTTTTAGAAGGCCATCAGATAGGTTCTCTAACTCAGGCAAAAAGTGTGCTGGGCGATGATGCAAGTTACAGCGAAATACGAGCTGTTATGTATCATTTAAAAAGCAAAATGCTATAAAAAAACTTGTGTTATTGATAAAAAATGCGTATCTTTATAAAAAATCTTTAACTTTACGTTTTTTCGGTTCAAAACAATTATTAATTAAAAACCTAAATATAAAATAATATGAGTAGTAGTAAAAGAATCTTAGCTGCTGTTGATTTTTCAAAAGGGTCTTTAAGGGCATTGCAGTATGCAATTGCATTAGCCAATAAGATGGAAGCAGGCGTGTTGATGTGTTGGGTGCTCAAGCCCGATAATAATGAAGGACTTAGCAATAATACGATGGAAAATTTGGTGATTGAAGCCCGAACCAAATTTGATGAATTAATAGAAAAACACCAGAAAGACCTGAAAAATGGTAAGCTGGAATATAAAATTCGCGATGGAAAAGTGCATGTTGAGGTCACGAATCAGGCTAAATACAGCGATGTATCCTTAATTGTTCTTGGAACACATGGCGTTTCGGGTTACGAAGAGCACTTTATTGGTAGCAATGCCCGAAGAATCGTTACTTCGGCACCCTGCCCCGTATTAACTATCAGAAAAGACTATTGTCATACCAAAAAAATTGAAAGAATTGTTTTACCTATTGATACCACAAACAGGTCGCGTCAGAAAGTGCCTTTTACAACAGAAATAGCTAAAACATTCAATGCTGAAATACATGTGGTGGGAACAGCATCCGCAAATGCGGAAAAGAAAGTGGTTAATAAATATACAGATCAAGCTCTTAAGTATATCAGCGATCGCAAAGTAAAAACAGTCTTGCACAATACCTCAAAAAAAGCATCCGACCTTATCGCATATGCTCAAAATGTTGATGCCAACATAATTTCAATTATGACAGAGCAAGAACCTTCAACCCTGAGTATTTTGCTGGGTGCAGCTGCAGAGCAAGTGGTAACACACTCCCCCATACCTGTTTTAAGTATTCACCCGAAAGAACTTTACAGCATAACAGCACGTTTGTAATTATTGAAATTTTTATTAGTAAAACATATGTTAGTTTTCAGAAAACGATTTAAGGACTTTATTTTATTATTTTTATTATGTTTTTCCGGCTCATTATTTGCGCAGCAACAAGGAAGTCTAACAGTTCATAAGGACAGCCGACTTGATTTATTGTTGGAAAAACATAAAGATATCAGTGCTTACGAAGAAAGTATTGATGGCTTCAGGGTTCAGATTTTTTTTGATTCGGGTAATAATTCCCAGAGAAATGCTAACAAGGCAAGAGCCAGCTTTTTAAGCAGGTACCCCGATGTGGATGTATATATAACTTTTGAAACGCCATACTATAAAGTCAGAGTTGGAGATTTTCGCACCCGTTTAGAGGCACGTAAATTTCTTAACCAAATACAATCTAATTACTCAAATGCGTTTATCGTGCGCGATAATATTAAGTATCCCAGGTTAAACCTCCCTGTTGAATAAGGTAGCACTGGCCTGCTGTGTCGGCATAATGAGTATATCGTTGACGTTGACATGCGCAGGTAGCTTAATAATAAAGCGTATAATATGGGCAATGTCCTCTCCTTTTAAGGGATTAAAGCCATTATAAACATTCTTTGCTTTTTCCTTGTCGTTTTTGAACCGCACTTCCGAAAACTCTGTTTCTGTAGCTCCCGGACAAACCTGGCTTACTTTTATGTTGTGTTTGAGCAAATCCATCCTCATAGCTTTGCTTAAACTTTCAACAGCATGTTTTGTCGCACAGTATATATTGCCTTTCGGGTAAGTTTCTTTACCAGCTATTGAACCAATATTTATGATATGCGGGTTGGGGCTGTTAAGCATTAGTGGCAGGGTATATTTGGTGACATATAACAAGCCTTTCACATTAGTGTTAATCATAACCTCCCAGTCATCAATAAAACCTTCATCAATAGGCAACAACTCTAAAGCTAAGCCGGCATTATTAATAAGTATATCTATCTTGTCTGAAAACAAAGCAGCCTTCTTTAGACCTTTGATAACAGAGGCTTTATCAGAAACGTCGAAGCATAAAACTTCAACTTTTACTTGGTACTGTTTAGAAATTTCTTCTTGTAAAGCATGTAGTTTTTCTTGTCTTCGCCCATTAAGTATCAAATTGTAACCTTCTTCCGCCAAAGCATAAGCTGTAGCTTTTCCAATACCACTTGTAGCTCCTGTAATAAAAACTGTTTTTGACATTTCTCTGATGTATTAAAATATTAAACTTAATAAGTTACCTTATGCCTTTTCTGTTGAAAAATATATAACCAATATTAAAAAGAAAGCTGAATTCATCCTCATTTCTGTCATAATGATTGAGACTCATACTGACCGGCCCGAAAGGGCTGTTGTAAACCACTGCTACCGATGACATATAATATCTTTTATCAAAAGGTTCGGAAAAACGCGCAGTATAGTCGTCATTTTTAAGAATCCTTTCGTAGGGTTGGAAGATATAGTTTTCGAGTCGCAGGTCAAAATTATCAATAAAGTTGTACACAACGCGCATTCCACCTGCAACATAGTTGAAAGCCCTGAAGCGTGGCAAAAATAATGTTTGCGCTTCGGGTATGGGAGAAAAAGCCGGTGCAGAAAGTAATGTTGACGTGTAATTGTTCATAAGTTTTCTGTTCGACAAAAATAACTCAGAAAGAAAACCAATATGTAAGTTGTTTTTCGAATAAAAGAAGTTTTCATATTTTAAATACAGTTGGAACCATTCATGATCTTTTGAGTAAACATCTTTGTCGGGCGAAGTGGTCCCCGGAATATTTTCCTCAATGGCACTTACATAGCGAATTGAAGATTCAAAAAAATGACCTTTATTATAATATTGAAGCCTGTTAAGGCTGTTTTTTTCATATTTTATACTCAGGGTGTTAAAGCTGAGACGGGAAATATCCGGTACATCAAGGCGGGAAAACTTATTGGTATGGTAATAACGATCGCGTGAGTTTCCCATTCTGCCATCAATAACGACTTTAGCTTTGTTGCCGGCAGCAATGCCAATATCAAGCCCCCAGTTTGTTTCATTCATAATGATATAAGAGGGGCGTATGTCCTCGAAAAAGAATGTTTGCGACTTAAAATAGTCCCATTGGTTAACTGTAAAATGCGGGCTGAAATAGATAGGCCATGGGTAAAACAAATCAAAGCGCGAACTCAATTGCAATGATGAGTAAAATCGTCCTATGTAGGAGTTTAGCTTAACATTATGGGGGTGCCTGTCTAAATTGTGGTAAGCCAATTCAAAAAAACCACTGTTGAGCGGTCGTGATGATATTAACCCACCTATGGCTGCCGAAAACCGAGACTCTTCTTTGACCTCCAGATGCAGTGTGTAATGTTGGGTTTCTTCATTAAAAATAGCTTTAGGGTATATATTGCTGATACGTTCATTATCCGCCAGCTTGTAATACATAGGTTCAAGATCATCTACTGATATCGGTTCCTTTTTTAGTTTTAAATAACTCTTTACATAAAACATTTGGTTTTTATTTAAACCGTCTATTTGAATATCGTCAAAAATCAAAGGCGGAATTTTCTCGCGAAAGGCTTTACGTCTTTTATTTAACTCCTCTTGACTGATTCTTCTATCAGTTTTTTGCAATATCTCTTCTACGTATTTTAAAGTGTTTTGGTACCCGATATCAATTATGGCAGCACTTTTCGAAAAATCTGTTATGCCTACATTTGGTAAGTTTTCGTGGTTTATTAAAACACCATCCTGGCAAAACATTTCAAAATTGGTTTTGGTTGTGACCATATTGATGATGTGTGACATGATATCGTCTTGCTTAGGAAGGGGCTTAACAGCACTTACGTTGCTGCCGATGGAAAAATCCGGAGCAAACTCGTTTTGCATGACATCTGCCGGGAAGTTATTATACAAGCCGCCATCAAACAAAAGCATATCATCAATTATGATAGGCTTAAATAACAGGGGGTATGTCATAGAAGCCCTAACAGCTGAGGGCAAATCCCCATCTTTAAAAATGACCTGGGTGTTCTGTGCTATGTCTGCCGCTACACACCTGAACGGAATAAAAAGGCTGTCGAAGTTATTGCCTGAAACAGCATTACCACCTGCCAATGTGCGCATGGTAATAAAATCCATAACGTAAGGTGAAATAAGACTTGTTGGTAGCGCCGGATCCCAAATAGAATCAACATTAAAGCGAAACCTAAACCATGCTGCATCAGGCTCGGGCTTGTTGAAGTAGAAGGCATAAGAATCGTCTATGATGCCTCGGGCACTTCTTTCTAACTCCTCAGAAAGCATAAATTCAGCAATTTCTTCGGGAGAAAGACCCATAGCGTACAACGAACCGACAATAGCACCTGCTGAGGTGCCGGTGATGTAATCTATGGGTATGTCATGTTCTTCGAGGGCTTTTATTACACCTACATGAGCCAAAACACGAGCACCACCTCCACTTAATACCAGCCCCACTTTTTGAGCATGTGTTGTGGTAGAGTTTAAAATCAATAGTAGTGCGAAAAATTTAATAATTAACTGAAACATTTTTCTTTTTGCGTCGGTATTTATAAATGATATCCTTATTTTAAAACATAGTATAATCAGTAATTATTGCATATTTTATAATGAAAAAAATATCCCAAGGCATAACAACTGTTAGATTTCTTTTTGTGTGTATCTTTAAAAAGATTATTTTTGCAAAACTAACCTTTTTGCCCGAAGTTCAAAAGATAGGATAAAAGTAATGCGCCCAAAAAAAATTGTAACAGCCGTTTTATCAACTGTATTATTACTTGCTATAGTTTTAATCTTTTATATTGAGGTGCCTTATACCATAAGGTCCCATGGAATAGTAATGCCCCTTGAAGAATGGACACTGACCAAAGTAGGAGATGGCAATTTGTTAAGCGTTCATAAAAATAATCTAACCAATTCTATAAATAGCTTTTCTATTAATGAGTTTCAGCGTGGAGATGCCGCAGGTTTTCAGATTAAAAAAAATATCAACAAGCACAACTTTATTCGAAAAGGGGACACCATTGGTTATGTAAACTCTAATGAGTTGCAGCGTAAGCTGATTGCCTTAAAAGGAGAGTTAAACGAACAAAACTATTTACTTCAAGTGTATGCCACAGGTCAAAAGCCCGAAGAAATAAAGCTGGCACGTGATAAGGTAGCACTTGCCAAGCAAGAACTCAAAACACAGCAAAAGATTTTTGACAGAATTGACATGCTGCATAAAGACACTTTAATAGCACCAAAAGATTATGAATTGGCGCTTAATGCGCTTCACGTTAAGCAGTATAACCTTGATATTGCCCGTTCACACCTGCAAGCACTTACTACCGGTTCTAAAGAAGAAGAGATAAGCTATATTAAAAGCCGTATCAATACCCTCGAAGCGCATATAGAGCAGCTGCAAAGCCGTATAGACAGTTATGTGATACGTTCACCAATAAGTGGTCAAATTCTCAGGCAAAAAGGAGGCAACTCAGATGATGATCACATAATAAAAATAGCAGATATGTCCCAAATGCTTGTAGTGATGCCGGTTAATTTTTATGAAACTCAATATATTGACTATGGGCAACAGGTGGACTTGGGTTTTAATGCGCTGGGTAGTCACTTGCAGGGGCATATTGTGTCGGTAGATAATACCGTTCAAATGCTAAACAGAAGACAAAGCATATTTATTACAGCCCTCATAGATAACAGTACCGATAAGCTGCTTACCAATATGATGGTAGAAAGTAGAATAAGGTGTGATAAAGTGAGTGTAAAAGAATATTTGAAAAGGGCAATACAAACCATTTATGAGAATTAAGCTAAGATACGAAAGAAAATATCTGGTTCCCAATTATTTTTTAGATGCCATTCGAAAGCGTCTTAGTGGTTTTGTGCGCCCTGATATATTTACAGCACCTGATACTGAAGGAAATCCTCAATATACCGTAAGAAGTATATATTTCGATAACAGTGCGTTGGGTTGTTATTACGAAAAGGGTGATGGTATTATGTTCAGAAGAAAATTCAGGATAAGGTCTTACGATTCTTATGAGCCACATGCTAAAGTAGTTTTTGAAATTAAAAGAAAAATTGAAAACCGTATAAAAAAATATAGGGCATTTATGTGTTATGATGATATCGATGACATATTCGATACTTATGACGTGGAGAAGTATGCCCTCAAAGACAGGCGTTATGAAACCAGTGTTGACAGTGCCAAACGATTCTTTTACCACTATATAAAATACAACTTTTATCCTACGGTGCATGTGGTATATGAAAGAGAGGCCTACCATGGTAAATTTGACCCGGACACCCGCATAACATTGGATAAAAATATCAGAAGCCGTTTGTATCCCAAAATAAATGATGTGTTTAGCAACAATAATTTAAAGTATCTTTTTAAAGGACATTTTATCCTTGAAATTAAGTATTACAGAGATACCATGCCTGAATGGGCTCATGGTATTGTCAAAGAATTTCGTTTGCGTCATGATGCTTTGTCAAAATACACTATTGGAATAGATGTAAATAAAGATAGAGTTCTTCAAATATATTGATTTTAAAGATTATATACATGATAACAGATTTTCAGAATATTTTTGTTTTTAATATTACACTCAAAGACGTTGTTGGTAATGTCTTTGTTGCAATGTTGTGTGGTGTTATTATAGCCTTAATTTACCGATGGACTTATAAAGGACTGAATTATTCGTCAGCGTTTAATATTTCGCTCGTTATGCTTACTATGATAACAGCTATTGTTATTATGGTAATAGGAAATAATTTGGCACGGGCATTTGGCATGGTTGGCGCCATGTCTATTATCCGTTTTCGTACTGCTGTGAAGGATGCTACTGATATAATGTTTATCTTTTTTGCGCTTTCAATAGGTTTGGCTGCCGGTGTTAAACTCTACTCTGTAGCTGTTTTTGGAACCTTGTTTGTGGGGGGCTTGTTCTTGATTATTAATAAATTTGCTTTCACAGTTCCCAAAAGCAGAGAATTCCTGCTGCAAATTATTGTCAATAGTCATAACATGCCGGACAACCCTTTTGATAGTTTAATGCAAAAGTACTGCAAGAAACATAAGGTTATCAATGTTAAAACATTGGGTGAAGATGAAAATGAAACTATGGAACTCTCTTATTACATCAACTTAAGAAAAGAAGATAAAGGGCGTCAACTGGTTGCTCACCTGAAAAGACAAGAAGGGGTCAAACAGGTAAACTTGTTTTTTGATGAAGATTAATTTCTTAAAATATTTCAAAATGTGGTTATTGTACTTAAAACTTTTATGTGTGTGTGCTTTTTTTTGCTTGAGTCATAGTGTGAAGGCCCAAAAGTGGTCTCTTGATTCATGCTTGCATCATGCCATAAATAATAACCCTGAGCTTCAGAATCTCGAAATGCGTGTAAATCAGTCGGATATTAAATATGAAGCCACAGCTTATAGTTACTACCCCTCTTTAGATTTTCAAGTGTTATCCGGCAACCATACCGGCATGTTTATTGACCCCACCACCAATATTCTTGATTTTGGTAATAACTACGTTAATATTTTCCATCTGCGTTCGGAGGTGCTTATTTTTAATAATTTCCATAACAGATATTACCGTCAATTGTACAAAAATCAGGTTGATATAAACGAATGGCAATATGAAAAAAGAAGAAACGAACTGCTGCTTAATATTATTCAAGGGTACTATCATATAGCTTTTCTAAGGCATAAAGTAGATTTGATTAACCAACGAAAGCAGACAATAGAGCAAAAAATGACATTTATAAAAGCCAGCGTCGATGCTGGTTTGATTCATAGGCGCGACTTGCTCGTTTTTGAATATATGAGTGCCAGAGATCAGGCTGATATTATGAAAGCAGAAAGCCGTATTCAAAGGCAACTTTTTTATATGTCGCAACTTTTAGGATTGCATCAGAATAGCGGTTTTGATATTGAAACACTATCTTTTGATATCATCTTGAATAATACAAATGCCGTACAGTTTGAAACTGTGCTTGAAGCCGCAACAGAATTTTATCCCCACTTAAAATTGGGTCAATCATATATAAAATATGCAGAAAATAACTTGAACCTTGCACGTACTGCTTTTTATCCTAAGCTTTCACTGGAAGGTAATGTAGGTACAAAAACCTCAACACACAATACCTTAGTTGACTTTGGCGGACAGTTGTCAGAAAACAACTTCCAATATGTGGGCTTAAAACTAAATGTCCCTATTTACAACCGACAACAGACAAGAACGCAGCTGGCTGTTGCCCAAATAGACTACGATCGCGCTAAATTGACCGCACTTCAGCTTAGGTTAGAAATTGAAAGAATGATTAATGATGCTGTGATTAGGCACAATGATGCCATAGAACTCCTTAATGTTTATCAAAAAAAATACCAGAGCGTTTACAATGAATTTTCTTTTGCCTCTCGCAACTTTGATCTGGGCAACATCGGCGTTTTTGAACTATCGGAAATAGCATCCAGATTTATAGATGCCGAAAAAGAGCTCTTAAATGCTCAATTTGAGCTTGTAGTAAGCCATATGATGCTTTCTTTTTACAGTGGTACATTTATGTGATAAAATGTAAATATTCATACATTTGAACGCTATGCTGACAATTGACGTCGTACTGCCTTCTTACCGCTTAGATGAAAAATATTTATGCCCTATTTTAAATTTAGATGTCCCTGAAGGTTTTAGTGTGCGCTATATTATCATTGTTGACAATCCGCATAAAAAAATACCACAGGCTCTCTCAAAGCTTTTGAACGAAAAAAACACTTTACTCCTTCGCAACGCAACTAATATGGGGGCTTCGTGCAGCAGGAATATTGGGATAGAGCATTCTGATGCCGAATGGATACTGTTTTTAGATGATGATGTCAAACCATGTAAAGATTTGTTGTATGCTTACAAAAAAGCTATGGATGAAAACAAAGACGCAAGTGGTTTTTTTGGCCCTACAGTATATCCGGAACCTGTCAACACTTTTACCTGGGTTTTGAAACTTTCTGATGAGTTGGATACATTTACATATGCCATTCGCCATAAAGCGGCAATTTGTACAACCACATCTAATGTCCTTGTCAGGAGAAATGCAATCGGAGAAATACGCTTTAGTAGCGCGTTTGATAAAAAAGGTGGGGGCGAAGACTTTGCTTTTTTTTTAGAACTATTCAATAAAACCAACAGATTCTTATATGGTGTGAAAGATGCTGTTGTATTTCATCCATGGTGGCATAATGGCAAAAGAGATTACAGCCGTTTTTGGCGCTGGCATAAAGCTGACAGCAAACTTTTTGAAAGAGCTCCCAAACAAACTTTTTACGAGTTTCCCAATAGTATTGAAATGGGACTTATTCTTGTGTTAGGACTTTCTGTTTTGGCTGCATTTAAAATTGTTCCATTTGCTTTTTTGCCTGCTGCTTTGGCTGCCGTTTTTGTTGTCGAGACAGGCATAGAAGCATTAAGGCTGATAAAAAATCACGGCTTCAGTAAAATATATTACCTTTTCGAAATTGTTTTTTTGAAAAGCTTTATAAATCTTTCTTGTTTAGCCGGGAAAATACGTGCTTTAAAAATAACACATTTGTTTAAAAGATTGAATTTTACAGATAAGAAAACGGACTGGTCTTTTCGCTATATATCGGGGTTAAAATTTTTAGCTTATTCAGTTGTTGTAGTTTTTTTATATATTTTTGGTTTCAAAAACTGATGTTGCTCATATGGATAAGAAAGATGCCATTGTGTTGGTGGCCGATGCTGCTTATTTGGATTATGCCAGACAGGTTTGTTATAGCGCACATCGATACGGCAACTGGAAAGGCGATTATGTACTTTTAGTTTGCGATTGCAGTAACGCAGACTTGTCATGGTTTACAGAAAGGGGTGTTCATGTTTATGATTTTGAACTTCTCACAAAAAACAGCATCAATGGTTGGCCGCCTGTTATATTTCACAAGTTTTATCTGTTGCATCCTATGATGAAAAGGTGGCGCAAGTTAATTTATCTGGATACTGATATTATGGTGCTCAAAGATATTAACCACCTGACAAAATTAAAGGGTTTTGCAGCCAGTCCGGACCATGATCTTTTGAGTATGCGCGGGCAATTTTTCAATATGAGTGAGCTTAGAACAGAACTCAGGCCTAAAATGGAATATCTCGAACAAAAGTACAATCTCAACGAAGTATCTTTTAATGTAGGGATGATGGTTTTTGATCCACGCAAAAATTCTATGAAGCTGTTCCATAAGGCTTTAAAAATGCTTGAAGACTATCACGCTGTGGTGAAATATCCTGAACAAGCCATTTTTAACTTGTTTTTTTACAAAAAATGGAAAAGATTGTCTAATTACAATAACTATTATAATCCAGAATATGTTTATAAACAAGGTGTTAAAAAGAATCATGCTGTCATTTTACATTTTATTGGTAATTCAAAGCCTTGGCATCAGGACAATATTATGTACCGTATATGGGTTGATAATTTGAAAAATGCACAGCACTTCCCCGAAATTGAACAAGTTGGGATAAAGCCCCATAATATGTTGCTGGTTTATCCTTATGCGGGCTTGCATAAATGGTACATGTTGCATATAAAGCCGCGTCTGGGGCATTTTTCATGGTGGTGCGGCCAAAGGATAAAGCGTTTATCACCTGCTGTGTATAAAGAGTTGAAACGGATTTTAGGGTAAACATTTTTTATTTGAATAATGACAAGCCATAAAAAAAAATATGCCTTACTGCTTTTAGCGGATGAAAATTATCTGGAGAAAACGAAAGCGGTTTTTTATGCGGCTGTACGTTATGGTAATTGGCAGTATGAACTCATTTTGCTGGCCTACGAAATTCTGACGCCGGAAAAACTGGAATGGTTCAAGGTACACCAAATAAAAATTATTCACATTGACCGCTTTACCTTCCCATTTGAAAATATTAAGCCTGAGCACAGGGTTTATTATGCAAAAATATACCTGTTCAATCCGTATTTTAAAAAATATCATAAAATTATCTATTTAGATACTGATACTATTATCAGGAAAGACATCAGAGGGCTGGTAAAGTATAGGGGTTTCAGAGCTGCTGATGACCACTTGAGCCCACCTCTGATTTACCAGTTTAATAATTCCGGGGAACCCTACGAAAACTCAAAAATGAATAGATACTTTTCTCGAAAAACATTATTCAAAAGGAGTTTTAATACCGGAGTAATGGTCATCCCCTCAAAACATAACTCCCTTGAAAACTACAATAAGCTTATCACTTTGGCAAATACTTATGCTTGCTACTCATCTTTTTATGAGCAAGGCATTCTTAATTTATTCTTATTAAATAAAAGAAAAAAACTGCCTTATGTGTTTAACAACTATTACATAACAGTTACTAATAAATTACCCAAATATATTAACAGAACAAAAAAGCATTCGGTTATTTTGCATTTTATTGGCCCTCATAAACCTTGGGATATGGAAAGTATTTGCTATGATGAATGGCAAAAACTTTATACCATGGCAAAGTCGCTTGAAAAGTGGAGCTTTCCGCTTAATAAAGCAAAGACCGGTTTTTTTGATATTATAAAAACAGATATTGATATTGCGTACCATATTTATCAAAAAAAACACAAGCCCAATATTAAAAACACATGGCATAGAATATCCTGGCACATAGAAATGTTTTTAAAAAGGTTTATGCCGGCTATCTATCGCGTGCTCAAAAAAAAATTCGGAAAAGAGTGATGAAATCATATTATCATCTATATTTGTATTTTATTGAAGTGATAGCATAACATATTTAAAACAAAGATGCCTTCATTAAAGAATGAATTGATAGAAAGCTTTAAATATTCTTTCAGGCTGGTGCATAAGTCCACGGGTTTTTATGCCTGGGCAAGTTTTATCCCCGCAGCTTTTGGAAGCATTTTGCCATTAGTAACGGTGTACCTTTTGAAATTAGTCATTGATGAAACTATAATTGCAACGGCGACACCTGATGATCCTGAAGCTTTTCGCAGGGTCGCCATATGGATTATAATTACAGGCTTGATATTCCTCATTGGTTATATCAAAGATGCTTTTGAAAAATACATCAAGGATGCTCGAGAACAAGTGTTTTTCGACTATATCTACAAAAGAGTACACGAAAAAACAACACGCATTGAATTAAAGTATTTTGACGATAGTAAATATTACGACCTTTTTTCAAGAGCTCTCGAAAATGCACAGGTGCGCCCCATAAGAGTTTTTGGCAGTATTATATCTGTGTTTCAAAATACCATAGCACTGATTACCCTTAGTGTGCTGTTGTTGAGTTTGCATAAATCGATCTTTTTGGTTTTGATAGTTGCTACTGTACCTTTGGGACTGGCAAAGTTAAAGTCCTCACGTGAGCTTTTCCATTGGAATAAAAAAATTACCAAAACCAATAGAAAAACCTGGGACATTAATGATGTGTTAACCAAAGAGCATTACGCCCCGGAAATCAGGCTTTTTTCTTTGAAAGATTTTTTTATCAGGCTTTTTTGCACATTACGTACCGGAATGAGGGGAGGCTTCCTCAAAATCTATAAAAAACGTATGCTGTTTGAAATTGGAGCGCAATTTATAGCGGCATTTGCTGTTTTTGGTGCTTTTTGGGTTATTTGTTACCAGGCTTTTCAAGGTGCCCTTACTATTGGTGCTTTAACAATGTACATTATAGCACTGCAAAAAGGTGTTGGCATGTTTAACAGTATTTTTCACGACATAGCTTCGTTGTACGAAAACAGCTTATATGTTGGTTATTTGAAGCGCTTTTTGAGTATCCCCGACAGTAAAGATGAAAAACATAAGAAGGAAGCATTTCCTAAAACCCTGCGCCAAAGCATAGAGTTCAGAAATGTGTCTTTTAAATACCCAAACAGCAAACGACATGTATTAGAAAATGTAAACTTAAAAATAAAAGCAGGCTCTACAGTTGCTCTTGTTGGACCTAATGGCGCCGGAAAAACAACAATAATAAAACTGATGTGTGGTTTTTTTGATGCCGACAGCGGTCAAATACTGTTTGATGGCGTTGATATAAAACGTATCAATCCCAAATCACTTAGGGAAAATATCAGTGCCATATTTCAAAACTTTGCCAAATATAATTTTACAGCTTCTGAAAATATTAAATTTGGTGATGCCGCTGTTGACAGAGGTCGGGAAGTAATTGAAGAAGCTGCCAAAAAAGCACGTGTACATTCTCTTATTAAATCATTGCCGGATGGCTACAATACCATATTAGGCAAAATTTACGACGATAGCGAAGAGCTCAGCATAGGACAATGGCAAAAAATAAGTCTCGCAAGAGCATTTTATAAAAACAGCCAAATTGTGATTCTTGATGAACCTTCCTCGGCTATGGACCCTGAAGCAGAATTCGAACTTTTTAGCATTTTTAAAGAAATTATGGTTAACAGAACAGGGATTTTAGTGAGTCATCGCTTTTCAACAGTGCAAATGGCCGATTATATTTATGTTTTAGATAAGGATAGTGTAGTCGAAGAAGGTACACACAAAGAACTGCTAGAAAAAAAAGGCGTTTATGCACATATGTTTAACAGACAGGCCATGTATTACAAATAACAACCCATGCTATGATTCAAGGGGAGCATCTTACTCATAAACAAGAAATGCTTGTGGCATTGTGCCGTAAGTATGATGTAGAAATTGTCAAAGCATCAGAAATGAATAAAGAATATGAGTGCGTTGGTTTTGTTCAGGCATATAATGAAGAAAAACACGCCCCTGCTTTTCACAGCAATATTATGAAATTTGCTGATGCCCTGGTCTTTCTTGATGATGGCAGTGTTGATAACACTGCTGCGGCTTTTATGGACGATGCTGTCATCATACATGTCAAAAGAAACAACAACAGCGCTTTTGATGATTTCGCTAACCGCTGCCTTTTATTTGACATCGCTAAAATTATTAATACCAAATGGTTGTTATTTCTAGATCTTGACGAAAGACTGGACTTAAGATACCTGAAAGCTTTCAAAAGCTTGCTCCGAAAAAATAATGTTGAGCTTGTAAGGTTCAGATATGTTCACTTGTGGGATTCAGATAACAAATTTCGTGCGGACTATCCCTACTCAAATAATGGGGTGCAGTACAGGTTGAAAATGATGCGTAAAAAGGAATCCATGCAGCTGAATTATAACTCAAAGTTGCACTTCGAACTACAGCCTTACGAATCTACACTGGTTTTATGCAGCCCGATATTAATTATCCATTGGGGTAATCTTAAAGAGTCTGACAGACGCCGACGCTATAATAACTACAAAAAACTTGACCCTCATAATGAAAGCCAGTCATCTTACGAACACCTGATTTCGGAAGATGTTATATTGCGTAATGTCAAAGAGTTGTATAAAGTAAATTTTTTAAGCTTTGTTAAAAAAGTAAAGGCTCAGTTTCAGAATTATTTAACCTGTAGTATTCGCTAAAAGGAAACAAAAAAAAATATTTGGTAATGTTTAGCATCATTGTTTTAACACATCTTTGGCCTTCTCGTATAAGCCAGTGCCTGGACAGCCTCTGTAAAATTGAAGGAGATTTCATTACCGAAGTGATTATTGTAAATGATGGTGGCCCGGATATCATAAAGGATGTTGTTGCCAAATATGAACCAAGTTTGCCTGTTAAATACATTAAAAATTTAAAAAATGAAGGGGTTGGTTTTTCTCGAAATGTTGGCATAAAAGCAGCTAAAGGAAAGTATATATCCTTTTTTGCAGATAACTATTCTATTCCCAAAGACTATTTTTCGAAAGCTTCTTCCTTTCTTGTAAACTACGATGTTGTAGCTTCTAAAGTAGTAACTAAAGGCAAGGGCATAGCAGGCAAAATTATTGATAATTACTTCCAGTTAATCATTGAAAGATGGAAGCAAGATGCAACTAAAGTTGGTGATGGCTATGAGGGGGAGGGCTTTCCTGCAGGAAGTGCTTCATCTTTTAAAAAAAGTGTTTTCGATGCAGTCGGCTTTTTTGATACATCTCTCAAAACCGGCGAAGACAGTGATTATAATGCCCGCATGGACAAGCAAAACAAAAAAAGAATTTATGTGCCTGATATCATTGTGATAAGGACAGAGCACGGTAGCTTAGGCAGTGTGCTAAGAAAACATTTCAGATACGGCAAAGATTTTTATATTTCTTCAAAGAAGAAAAACAGAGTGTTCATCTTTAGAGAGGAATTGTTGTATTCAATGTATATTACTAAGGAGTATTTTAATTTTAAAAAACCACTTAAGTATTTCTTGTTTTTTTTATTAATGCATTTATCTTTTAGGCTTGGTCAGATTGATGCTTGGCGAAGAAAAAGAAAGTAATTTTGTATTTTTGCTTATATGAAAGTATTATTGATTAATATTCCTTTTCTTTTCCAGAACCGTTACGAGGCAACTTTATGGCATTGCCTCGGGCTTCTTCAAATAGCCTCCTATCTGCGGAAACACCACCATGATGTGGCTATTTTGGATAGTTTTCGGGAAGGTTATCATAACATTAATGATTATCACGGCTTATGCAGGATAGGTTTGCCGAATTCTGATATAATTAAACGCATACCAGAGGATACGCAGCTTATTGGTGTTTCGGTTCCTTTTTCGCATTTTGCCGTATTAGCACATGAACTCATTGAAAGTATTAAAACGCATTATCCTCAGATACCTCTGGTTTTGGGTGGCATATATCCGAGTTCACAGCCGGAGTCAGCTGTAATGTCAAAAGCTGATTTTGTTGTGCTTGGAGAGGGCGAAGAACCCATGTTACATCTTGTTAATGCTTTGTCGGATGGGACTTCTGTTGAGTGGCCGTCTGTTATCAAAAGCAAAGAAGATTTAAATATGTCACGTAGCTATTTTATGAAAGACTTGAGTAAGCTACCCCTGCCGGCAAGAGATTTGGTTGATTTTTCAAAATATGTTGAATTATCCCCCCGTGGAAGTAAGGGCAAAAGGTCGGCCAGTATCGTTACTTCCAGAGGCTGCCCCTACGACTGTGGCTTCTGCTCTATACATCCGGTATCGGGTTATAATTGGCGTGCATTTTCTTCGCAGCAGGTTATTAAAGAAATCAATCATTTAGTTGATACTTACAATATTAATAACCTCGAAATTGAAGATGATAATTTTACACATGACCCCGTACGTGCAGAAGAAATCTTAAATGGAATCATTGAAATAAATAAAACCAAAGGATATTTGTCCTGGCATGCTCAAAATGGCGTCAGAATTGATACGCTGAACGAAAATCTGGTGAAATTATTCAAAGAATCAAATGCGCAACTTGTAAACTTAGCCCTCGAACATGGCGATGAAGAAATGTTGAAAATTATTGGCAAAAAACTGAATTTGAAAAAAGTAGAAGAAGTTGTTAGATGGTATGCCAAATACGGCATAAGTGGTTATTTATTCATGATATGTGGCTACCCGGGTGAAACAAGAAAAAGGCATAAAAAAGCATTAAAGTTTTACAGAAAAATGTATAAAATTGCACCGCAGTTACTTCCCGGAGTTTTTTATGCGCAACCCTATCCCAATACCAAACTTTATAAATTGTGTGTCGAAAAACAGTATATAGACTCTGATAAGATTTTTGACTTACATTCTCATACCAGATTTTCGACAGAAAATATGGTGTGGATTGAAACGAAAGATTTTGATAAAAAAGAAGTTGTGAAACGAAAAGATGAGATACTGCGTATTTTTAAAAACTATTACGAGAAAAATATTAAGCCTCCGCATCGAACCAGGAAAATGCTGCAACAACTCCGAAATCTTTTGGGCCATACCTCCTGGCTGATAGGTCAGCAAATGCAAAAAACTGTACCGGGTCTCTATACATTTTTAAAAAAGTATTTATGAAAAAAAGAGATGTTTTGATGGGGGCTGCTTTCAACTACAGTAGCTGCGATATAAAAAATTTTGTCAAGTCTTTCAGGATGTTTAACACTTCGGCTGATTTAGTGTTGATTGCCCATAGGGATAATTTTGATGAGATCAGCAGTTTCCTGAAAGATTATAATGGCAAGTGTCTCTTGTATGCATCAGCCCTTTATTCGAGTTATAAAATTCACAACATAAGGTTTTTTAAGTTTCTTGATTATTTGGCACATCAAAAAGAGTTGTACAGAAATGTTATTTTGTCTGATGTTGCAGATGTGTTTTTTCAAAGCGACCCTTTTGCAAATGCACCCGAAGAATTTATTTATTTTTTTGAGGAAGACCCCGCTGAAACTATTGGTCAGAATAAGTACAACAAACAATGGGTGCGCTTTTGTTATGGCAAAAAAGGACTTAAGGCGCTTTATGATAAAACTATCGTATGTGCCGGTACCACATTCGGTTCCTTTGGTAATGTTTATGTGTATTTAAATCATGTGGTTGATGAAATGCTGCGGCTTTTTAAAAGTCAACCGAAAGAAATGCATAAACGATACGTAGATCAGGGAATTCAAAATTATTTAGCCCATCAAAAAATGCATCTTTTTCGCCATCCGGAGTTAAAGCAAAACGGAGATATAACAGCAACAATATCAATAACATTGAGAAAATCTCCGGCTTCAATTACTGTTGAAGGGAATCATGTTGTTGTAAACGGGCAGAAACCTGCTATAGTGCATCAGTACAATAGGTCTGAAAAAATTAAAGAAATTGTTGATAATATGTATAGTATAGATTGAAGACGCAAAAGTTACAGGATAGCACCATGTAGTTAAAGGCACATTCAGCCCACATTTTTATAGGATTAGAAAAGTCTTAAAAAAATCATAATTTTGCTGCACGAAAAAATTATTAATTAAAAATGGGAACCATATGGATATTAAATTAAAAGTATTAGAAGCCATGAAAAAGGCCGGTGCACCGGTCAATGCCGGGAAAATTGTTGAATTAACCGGTTTGGAGCGCAAAGATGTTGATAAAGCTATGAAGCAACTGAAAGAAGAAAGCGCTATAGAGTCGCCCAAAAGATGCTACTGGCAGCCCAAATAACAGCTCAAACATGGCATGACTTCTGAATGATATATGCGGCATATTCAGGTGTTTAAAACAAAAGAGAGTAAAGAAAAGAAAAAGTAATGAAAGACGGTTTACGTTCCCATGCGCAAATATTAACAGCAGTCGAGGGAAATAGGGTAGGGCTGGAGAGCCTTCCCGAAGAGTTACGTAACGACCGTTTAATCGTTTTAGCAGCGCTTAAACATAACCCTGGTGCCTTCAAATACGCCTCGGAAACATTAAAAAACGATCGTGAGCTGGTGAAAATCGCTATTGAAAAATATAGTGGCAATTTACACTTTGCCTCCGATGCTTTAAAAGATGACAGTGAAATAGTGATGTTTGCTGTAACACGAAATGGCCGCATGCTGGAATATGCTTCAGATAATTTAAAGAATGCATCAGATATTGTTTTGGCCGCAGTAAAACAATATGGGGGTGCACTTCACTATGCTTCAGATGCACTTAAAAGTAACATTAACTTTTTAGTGCAAGCTGTGAAAACTAATAAAGTAGCCTTCAATTTTTTACCGAAGAGGTTTAAAGATTCGCATGAAATACAAAATGCGATGAAAAAGTTTTAGAAGAGCACGATTACTTCCTGTCGTGCTTGTTGTGATTTGGGCTCAAACAGGTGCTGATAAAAAGATTCACATGTTTATTCTATTGAGAAGCGCAATCCGGCGTAAAACATTCTAGGCATTATCGGGCCCCAGATAAATCCTGCATCAAAGTAATCTCCATAAGGGTTTTCATAGCTTATAATTGGGTCTTTCTGAACGTAACTTGTCAGGTTTTCTACACCAAGATAAATATCCCAATTTTTTCTTTTATACGTTATCTGGCTGTTGAGGATTGTGTAAGATGGCGCATATGAAGGCTTTTGATAAATTTCAGGGAGCAATGACGTGTCGGGTAAACGACTTCTGCCATTAAACTGTGAAGTGAGATCTATTTGCCATTTGTTGTTTTTCGTTAAATAGGACAAACTGATCAATCCTTTATAGGTATTTACTAAGGGTTTGGATTTTAGTTCTTCGTCGTAAGTGGTTTTTACATCAGTCCATCTGATTGCTGCCAGAAAATCGAGGCGGTTTATAGGCTCTGTACTGAAAGATGCTTGTGCACTATTCGAATATGACTGGCCATCAAGATTATAAATATGTATTTCTCTGGGATTGCGGTCAAGGTTAATGATGACCTGATTGTTAAAGTCAGTTCTGTAAAATTCAGTGCTGAATGTACTTTCACGTCCTACAATGAAAAAATTGTAGGTTATGGAAGTGCCATAATTTATTGCTTCTTCAGGTAATAAGCGCTCCTCCATATATATTTCGCGCGAATTCATAAAAAGTAAAGGGTTCTCAGCAAAAATATTGGCCATTCTGTAACCCTTGCCGATGGAGGCACGCCATGTGATGTTTTCATTGATATCCAGCCTGCTGTGAAAACGTGGCGTTATCAAATGACCATGAAGGTTGTGGTGGTCATATCGAATGCCTGCTATTGCCGACCAATTAGATTGATTGTTGTACGTGTATTGCGTAAAAACACCAGGAACAATTTCTTCTTTATGCTGCCCCTCATTATTTATCGTTTCATCAAAGTGGTCGTAATTGAAACTGACACCTGAATTTAAAGTGTGATGGTTGTTGATGAAAGGTGTTTCATGAATAATGTTGGCATAAAAGTTTTGGTGAATTACATCATAAGTGTTATTGCCAAAAATGGAATTTTGCTTGTGATAGGTACCCGAAAAAATCGTCCCTAAACTCCTTGACGGGTTGCGTTGTGAAAAGAAGCCTGTTTTAGCAAATGCTTCATAGCGGGAAGTTTTGATATGTGCCTTGTAAAGGACATCTTCGGGTGCAGCATTGGGCATTTGACCGGCATTTCTATCTTCTTCAAGAATTCTAAACCCAAACATTGATTCCATTTTACCAGGTTTATCATAGCGGTAGCGATTCATCACATTGTATTTTTTTACCAGCGGATGATCCATAAATGTATTTTTATTGTGGTCGGTAGGCCTGTTTAAGTATTCACCATGAGCTAAAATCATAGTGTACCAGTTATCATTAATTTGGTGGGCAGAAGTTATGCTGGATTCCACTTTTCCTAAGTCATTGGTGTAAACATTTAAGAAAAACTTTTCACTGTCTTCCGGCTTTTTATATTCAACGTTTATTTGACCCGTTATTGATTCGTATCCGTTAATAACTGCAGAAGTTCCTTTGGAAATATGAATGGAAGACATCCAGGGACCCGGTACATAAAGTAAGCCGTAAGGTATTGCTGGTCCGCGAACCGATGGTATGTTTTCTGTCAAAATCTGACTGTAAATCCCCGACAATCCGAGCAATTCTATTTGTTTGGCTCCCGTAATAGCATCGCTGTAGGAAACATCTACGGAAGGATTCGTTTCAAAACTCTCAGAAAGATTGCAGCAAGCCGCTCTTTGCAATTCATGAGATGTAATTACTTCTGTAAATGTTGGCTCAAGGCGGGAAATATATGCCCCGGAACCACGTGTCTCAATAACGGTTTCTTGTAATTCTTTTGATGCTACAAGTGTTATGTGGATATGACTTTTCCCATCTGAGATATCTACAGTGTCGTTACGGTAGCCTACATAACTGAAAATAAGGTTTTTTAAATGTGGTTCTTTGCGATTTATCTCGAAATAACCATTTGCATCTGTTACTGTCCCTATTGTTGTGTTAAGCCAATACACATTCACACCGACCAAAGGTTTTTTTTGATTTTCACTTACCTCATAAACATGACCGTTTATTTGTTGTGCTGTAAGGCTTGAAAAATAGCCTGTAAGATTAAAGACTATTGTAATTATTATGATTTTTTTTAATTGATTCATTTGTCATCCTTTTAATGGTTTAACAATAAAATATCGAATTGATAAGTAGTTGGTTAATATTCAAGCTTTTGGTTCTTCGTATCCATTTTAAGAATTCAAAAGAAGCTTCAGTTCGATTTTGTATTGTTGAACTTGCAAAGGCTTCTGCACAAAATATGCAGAGAACGCAAAGCTTATAAACCAGAGCTACTTATATAGTAAGTCTTCTGTTAAACTTTGTCGTAAAGGATGTACTTGGAAGTGTAACGAATAAAATCAATCCCTGTCCATCTAATCAAGGGGGGATCATTTATTTTGTTACCTACTACAGATAAGAGGCCGGTAGTTTGATATAAGGTTATCAGGCTGTATAAAAACGGCAAAACTTCAGAGATGTTTTCTCTGATTATTGGTGTTTCAGTGTTTATATACTCTATGCTGAGTTTAAAAAAATATGCGGTATCAAAACAACATGAATGTGTATGGCATGATTTGGAAGTGCTTACAGTGTTAATATTGCAAGTTTTCTCAGGTGCTTCTGTACAGCATGAAGTTTCGGTATCTTTATGTGCTGTTTCTTTTTGATGGCAGCATTCAGGATGTGTAAATAAATAAAGCTCACTGGTGTTGCACGAAGCACAGTGGTGTCTGTTAATGCTGAATCCTAATGTAGTGACCAGAAACATTAACAACACCACCGATAAAGTTATATTTTTCAAAAAATGCTTCATACACTTTCAATAAATACTTATACAAAATTACAATTTATTTTTGATTTAATACTTAGTTCGTTACAATTATTCTTTGTTCTGATATGATGTCGGCACCATCGGTAATACGCAAAAAGTACAGGCCATCAGATAAATCGCCTACAAACATTTTTGTTTCAGAGCTGGTATTGCAGAACTGCTCTTTCACCAAATTGCCAATAATGTCATTAACTCTTATAAGACATCTGTCAGGGCGGGAAGCCATATACACATGCACGTGTTCTCTGGCCGGGTTTGGATATATTTTCACGTCTCTTTCTACTGGCAAAAAGTTTTGTTGTCCGGTTCCGGTTGTTAATAAAACCTCAAAGCTGCCTGCCATACCCGGTGCATGTGGGGTGCAGTGGTAGTTGTATGTTCCCGGCACTTGCACTATATAATCAAATGATGTGTCTGACTGCGTCAGTGGGTGGTTCCATGAATTTGCACCTGATGGTATATTCACAGATGTTGTTGTGTGTGTGCCCGAACTCCATAACCATCTAATGGTGTCGCCTACGTGAACTTCTAAATGTGAGGGAGAAAAACTCATCCCTTGCTGCTCTATAATATGAACTTGAGCATGTACTTGTGGTGCATAAATTAATACTGTTAGCACGATTATTAGTGATTTTATTGCTTTCATAATATTTTATAATTTAAATTAGACTTAATAAAAACAATACAAAAGTACATATTTTAATGTTTGCAAAACAAGCTTTAACACTTTTTAACGCTATATTTTTTAATAATCAAAGCAGCCGATTTCTAAACCTTTATTGTCAGTATTTTCTTAGTCTGGAATTTAGTGTTTAGGTTAGCTTCTATAAAAGTTTTTTGAAATGCATTTACATTTTCTAAAAAAACTAAAAAGCACCATAGGCAATATTATCACAAAAGCGATGTTAAAAAAACAAAAAACAGATTCTGTTAAATAAATAATTGTAGATTTGCAGAAGATTTGAATGACAGCAATTTTTTTTAATTTAAATGCATAAATTTTTTAAACCTTTTACCATGAAAAAGATATCAATGTTTTCGGTTGTTGTGTTAATGTTAGTTTTATCAACACAAGTACTAGCACAAGGCAAGATAAAGATTGGACATATAGATTCCAATGAGCTTTTAAAACTGATGCCGGAGCGCGAAGATGCACAAAAAAAATTAGAACAACATGCCAAAACGCTCGAACAACAGCTTATGAATATGGGCAATGAATTCGAAAAGAAATATAAAGAATTTTTAGAACAACAAGCAACCATGTCTGAGCTTATTAGGCAAACCCGAACTAATGAACTTCAAGAGCTTCAAATGCGCATAGAGAATTTTCAGTTGTCTGCCCAGCAGGATTTAGAAAAGAGAGAGATAGAACTACTGGGACCTATTGTTGATAAGGCTAAAAAAGCTATAGAAGAGGTAGCCAAAGAGAATGGTTATACTTATATCCTTGATGTTGCTTCAGGAGCTTTACTATACGAGGCCGGAGACGATATTTTACCTTTGGTGAAAAAGAAATTAGGGCTTTAAATATTTGTTGTTCTCAACAGAATAACCGGAACTATTGAAAATGCTTCATGTGTTTTATACATGCACGTCGCTTTTTTCCAACCGGTTCAATGAATTCCGATAAAAATTAAAATTCTGTCTTGTTCAGAGGGATTCTAAAACTCTTACGAAACGATATTTCATAAGTTTTTTGCCAGATTATATTTCAAAGTCCGTTTTCTTTTGTGTGGCATTTCTTCTGTCGATAAAATAGCGTGGTTTTCTGCCATTATCGGCGTCTTGCATTATTTTTATTTCACGTTCATTTCTAAAAATGATGTCTGGTGTTACACGTAGTTTGGCTCTGAAAATATCTTTAATATTTTTTTCAAATTGCTTTTCTGCCTTTTTGGTATCAATATATACAATAAGTTCATCTGTTCCAATAGAATTAGTGAAAACTTCAACGACATAGTTGTCAATATTCTCAAGATTGTTTAAAATATCATAGAAGGCTGGGGGGTAGAGGGTGGTTCCTTTGAATTTTATCATTTGCTTTTTGCGTCCGGCTATGGGACCCAACCTCATGGTGTTGCGGCCACATAAGCATTTTTCTGTGTGATGGTGGCACATATCGCCGGTTTTAAATCTTAAAAGAGGCATACCTTCAACGCCTAATGTCGTAATGGTCAGCTCCCCTAATTCCTCAGGGAGTACAGCACGGTTATTATTATCTAAAAATTCAGTGATAATAAGTTCAGGCTGTTGGTGGCCACCTCTGCCCTGGTGACATTCTGTAAAAGCTGTAGCCATTTCTGTGGAAGCATAAGTGGAAAAAAGCTTGATTGGCCACGCTTCTGTTATTTTTTGCCCCAGTAAGTTCAGCGAAAAGTCTGCTTTTCTGAGCGGTTCACCAATACATATTGCTTTTTTAATGTGGGTTGATTTATAGTCTATTTGATATTTTTTAGCATAATCAATAATTTTCAGGATGAAAGAAGGCACCACAATGATATTTGTCGGTTTAACACGCTTTATGGAGTCCCACTGAAGCTCCGGTATGCCATTACCCACTCTTATAATACCGGCTTGCAGTTTCCTTGCACCCAAAAAATAAGCCAAGCCGGCCATAAAACGCCTGTCTATTGTTGTCATCAACTGGTAAATGTCGGCTGATGTTCCTCCTGTGCATAAAAAACTAAGATATTCATTGTAGGCAAGACGCTGCAAATCATTTTCTGTTAGTATAAAAGTTACCGGCTCGCCAAGTGTTCCCGATGTTGTAACATAATCAATAATGTTTTCGGTAGGCACACAAAAAAAATCTTTGTTGTATGCTTGTAAATCCTCCTTGGTTGTAACAGGGATATGTTTAAGGTCTTCAAGTTTTTTTATTTTTTTTATATCAATACGGTGTTTTTTAAAAAGCCGGGCATAGTAAGGCGAGTGGTTTTGTACGTATGCCAACATTTTACACATGAGGTCTTCCTGGTGCTTTTTGATGTTTGTGGGATCGGCTTTTTCTATAGCTCTTAAATGTGTCTTTGACATGAGGGCTTTCAGATTTTATTTAAAGTCCATATTATGTTGTTGATTTTTACCCTGCAAAATTAGGATTCTAATAATTAATGACAAAAGCATTTTTACAAAAAAAATTCGTAAATTTGAAAAACCAACTAATACACTTCAAATGACAAGTTCAAATTTTTTTAAATCAACTGGAAAGGCTGATTGTATGCCAAAGGAGGAAGCCTTGAAAATATACCAGACACATAAAAAAATAACAATAGGGGTGCCCAAGGAAACATCTTTTGAAGAAAACCGCGTGGCTTTAGCCCCCGAAGGTGTTAACTTATTGATTCAAAACGGACATACTGTTTTTATAGAAAGCGGCGCCGGAAAAAATGCACGGTTCCCCGATGCCGAATATGCTGAAGCAGGAGCAGTGGTTAAATATGAAAAGGCGGATGTGTTTAAGGCCGATATCATCATTAAGGTGGCTCCTTTGACTATTGCTGAAATTGAGATTTTAAAACCCAGACAAACTGTTGTATCTGTGCTTAACTATACAGTTCAAAATGAAGAATATTTTCGTAAGCTGGCTGATAAAAGGATTACAGCATTGTCATTTGAATTTATCAAAGATAAAGCAGGTACTTTCCCTTTGGTACGTGCAATGAGTGAAATAGCAGGCAATGCAAGTGTGCTTATTGCGGCAGAACTTTTAGGTAATACGCACTATGGCAGAGGTATGTTGATGGGTGGCTTTTCGGGAATTACACCTACCGAAGTTGTTATCATTGGTGCCGGTACTGTTGGCGAGTATGCTGCCAGAGCCGCTATTGGACTGGGGGCATCCGTGAAAATTTTTGACAACTCTATTTATAAGTTGCGCAGGGTTCAAAACAATATGAGTATGCGTGTGTTCACCTCTATTATTCAGCCTAAAATACTTCTTAAGGCGCTTAGAAAGGCGCATGTTGTGATTGGAGCAGTTCACAGCAGCGATAATTATACGCCCTGCATTGTTACCGAAGATATGGTGAAAGAAATGAAGCAGGGGGCAGTCGTTGTGGATGTGTCTATTGATAGGGGAGGCTGTTTTGAAACAGCACAAATAACCACACACAATAACCCTGTATTTGTTAAGCATAAAGTGACACACTACTGTGTCCCCAACATCCCCTCTAAGGTGCCGCAAACAGCCTCCTATGCGTTGAACAACTTTTTGGCGCCTCTTATTACTACTATGGGAGATAATGGCGGTATTGAAAACCTGATAAAATATGATGCCGGCATCAGAAATGGCGTTTATATGTATGCTGGCATCCTTACTAACAGGTTTATCGGAAAACGTTTTAACATACCTTTTCAAGACCTCGAACTGCTTATTGCTGCATTTCAGTAAAAAAATACCTGAGCTTATCTGAGATGCATCAATCTTTCTTATTCTTGCCATTAATGAGGCCTTCGTCCCGGCTTAGATATAGATATTCAAATAGACCGTTAGGGCTTTATCTCAATAAAAAATCAATAAACCAATGGCGTTTTTATCCGTTAGGACATTAACAAATAGCAAAAAAATTATGACATACTTGAATAATGATGTTAGCTTTGATGAAATGCTGTACAGAAAGTCAATGTTTGGTTAATCTGCTACGTGAAAAACTTTGTTATAAGTTTTTGGTATTATTTACATTGAAACCCTAACTGGATAGGGAGTTTAGATAAAATGAAGAGAGTGCTCATTTTTGATTAAAGCTCATTGATGTGGTATGTAACGTGAAATAAAAAAGTTCTTTTTTTATGAGTATCAGATACATTAAAAAGAAAATCTTCAAATGCAAAACACATATTTAAACTGCACGAGAGCTATCCTTATTGTCTTTTTTTTCTCTTTTATTATAGAGTAACGCAAACCTCAATAAAATAACACATCGGAATTTCTAAACTCTGCAAATGCTTATTTGCTGCGTTGAACTAATAAACCCTCAGTAAAAATGCTAAATAGAAAGAATGCAGTACTTTTTAAAAAATCAATATATGTTCATTAAATATTTATAATAATAGATAAATAAAAAAAAAAAACGACAAAATGTTTTTTTATATAAAAATATTTACTATGTTTGCAAAATCGTTTAATTAAAAAAACCGACCCCGGTCTTGCAGAACCTGAGGTCGGCTACTCGCTAAAGTATTACATTTAGTAACGAAACCAAATGCGCTGCAAAAGTAATAATTAATACAACACAAAACTATGTTCCGATAGGAAAAAGTTTTGTGCGTCTGTTTCCCGAAGCTACTTTATAAATATGGGGCTTGGCGAAAAGGAAATATAATTCAAATAAAAATTTTTTAAACTAAAATTACAAGAAAATGAAAAATCTTAAAAAAATTATTAGCTCCGTATTAATTCTTTCTTTTATTATTGCCATTATGGTATCATGTGAGAAAGAGAATTACACAAAGAATAAAACAGAAACGACAGTTTTTGATATTAAAAGTGCTCCAAGTGCACCAAGTGGACCTTCAACAAATGAAAGTATCGCGATAAGGCATTTGACATTGAATGATTATTTGCCTAACCATGAAAATGGACCTTTTCCCTATGCACATTGTAATTTTATGGGAAGCAATTGCGCATTTGAAGTAGTAATCAGGGGTGAAGCTTATGGTGGTTATCAAGGTGAGAATTATGATGAATATTTGCAATATGTTGATTTATTGGATAATTTCATTGCAGAAGAGAACACGGCAGAGTTTTTTCTGAACTATGATGAAGGCGTTTATTTGTTATTACCTGAATTTTATAATCCTGAAAATCAACAATATTTGGATATGCTAAGAGAGGGGGTACTTACTGTTGTTAAATACACTAAGACTTTAGAATCTAACGAAAATGTATATGGCTACGAATTTGTAAGCGTTGAATAAACATTAATATTGAGACGGTCTTGAAATTTGTGTTTATATGAACGACTTTTAGTTGCATGTTGTTTAATGAAAAAAATGAACAAATAATCATATTTTTAGCCGATAAGTATGATATTATACTTTCATGACCGTCTTTTTTTCTTTTTTATGTAAGTTTGCGTTAAGATAAAAAATGCAAGTCATTTATTAAACCTTTTTTATGAAAAAAATCACAATATTCACACAATTATTATTACTACTTGTATTAAGTCAGTCGTGTAAGATAGAAACAGAGAAAAAATGCTTTTTTGAGCATTTCAAATTAAAGGATGTTTTAATCATTGACAGAACGAATCGCACATACTTTTCAAGCGAAATAATTCATAATGACAAGATTACAGGTGATACATTAATTACCTTTTATCAAATGAATGATAACCTAATTGTTTTTTTGGGCTATGGCCAAAATACAAGAAACGACACTTTACATTTGAATAGCTTTTTGGAAACTTATGATATAGACCGTTTTTTAGATTATTATTATGTAAACTCTGACACTATTTTTATTTCTACCAATTATATGACGGAAGACAGAAGTAGATTAGATTATGCCATTTTTCTTTTAGATATAAAAGGCAATGTATATAAAAAATGGGATATAGCTGAACTCACAGGCATTGACCATGTTTTTTTTAACGTGAGTTCAGAATATTTCGGCCCAAACAGAACGATTTACAATAAAGAAAAGCAGCTTTTGTTTTTAAAAACCGATATCATTTTTCCCCCTTACGAGGCATTTGATGTAAATGAAGTACCCACAGAATTGGTTTTAAATATTGCTACAGATGAAGCATATTTTATTTATGCCAAACCCGATATTTATGGCAAAGGCGATTTTTATGGCAATCACGCCTTAAATCACTCCAAAGCTTTTATTAATGATTCAACACTTGTGCTGTCATTCCCCATAGACCACTATTTGTATAAATACAGTATAACCGGCGAGTTGCTTAAAAAAAAGGAATGTAAAAGCTTGTATATAGATAAAATGGTGGCTTTTGAAAGAGGAGAACCTGTAACCTTTAATAACTTAGTCGAAGCACAAACATGTTACCCCTATTATTACCAAATTGTTTATGATACCAAAAACCGGTATTTGTACAGAATTGTACATCATGAGCAAAATGTCCTTAATGAGGTGGGTGAAAAGAATACCGAGCACGACAGAAACCTATCTATTATGGTCATTGATGAAAACTTAAATATAATTGGAGAGTACTTTATACCCCCATATCATATAATACCCTATCTCCCGAGAATTAACAATCAAGAGTATTTGCATTTGCAAATTAAAGGCAATAGAAATTACATTATCAGAGGAATCTATGAGTATATGAATTAGTTTTGTAAAAATGAAGAATATCAGTATTCTAATTTGGGTCTTTGTATTTTTTCTTAGTGCCTGTCAAAGTAAGGAGTCAAAACAGGCAGCGCTTAACGAAAGCAATCTCAAAAGGTACTTGTCCAATACATTTGATATCAATACCGATACGCTGAATTCAAGATTGGTTTTGATAGATTTTATGGGATGTAAGCCTTGTATCCATAATCATTTACGATTCCTCTCTGAACATGTATCCGGTCAAACCAAAGCATTTCATTTTGTTATTCCCAGAGGAGCATTGCCTGAGTTTAAGGACAATTTCCCTGTGCATAATGACTTTCCAATTTTAATTGATTCTAATAATGTTCTCTACAGACAAAACATCATTATTGAGGGTCTTTCAATTTATAACTTTAAGCAGGGGCGTGTTAAAGATTTAAGCACAATAAGCATTTTTACGCGCACTGAAGATGAATTACATAAATTTTGGTTTGAAAATTAATAAACCAATTGTGTTTTTGTCCGTGAGATTTAATACGTTCTATTGAAGTACTTATAACTTGGTAAAAAAGCCTTCGTTCTTATTAATTTCTTGCAGATTGCTGATTTACGAAAGAGCTAATTTGAGCTGTAATATGCTATGATTAGAGCGAAACAATTTTAAAAGTGTTGGTGCGTTATAAAATTATTAAGTATTTTTACAAATTATTATATCAGTCAGTTAATAACAATTTTATAATTATGGAAAAGAATGAAAATCCTGAAAATGAAAAACAAGCTCAGGATATCGGCGCCAATGATTTTGAAAATCCTCAAAAACAGGCAAAAGATTGCGAATGCAACAGCTTAAAGAGGAAGACACATCTAAGTTTACTTTTAAATGCCTTCTTGCTGGTGTTGGTCGGGTTTCTTTTTTTTACGCAAAACAACACAGCTGAAATCCAGGATGCGGGGCCTGTGAGCCTGCGCGATTCCTCTGACGGAATAAAATACAATATAGCCTATGTGAACTCTGACACACTAATGAAGCAATACAGGCTTTTTGATACTTATAAAGAAAAAATTCAAAACCGCAAGAGCCAATTGGAAAATGAAATAGGGCGCAGATTTAGAAACTTTGAAAAGGAAGTGGAAGATTTTCAGAAAAAAGTCCAGTCTTATGCGATAAGTTCCGCAGAAGCGCAACGCCTTGAAATGGACCTTATGCAAAAACAAGAGCAATTGTTGATGCTAAGAGAAAGTATGTCCGAAGAACTTATCGAAATGGAGTTTTCGCATCAGGAGGCTCTCTTGGATAGTATTACTAAAGCCATTCATCAATATAATAAATTGCACGACTTTGATTATGTTTTAGGCTATTCCAAGGGAAGTGGCATTTTGTTGGCAAACGAAAAGTATGATATTACAAAAGAAGTTTTAGAAATACTGAACCAATAGTTTTTTATGTGGGGCTTTTTTATTTTTGTTAGCAACTTCAACACCGTATCATGTGTCGTTATTAGGGATAGTGATTAAAGCTGTAAATATATATAAATGACTAACTTTTTTCAAATGTTTATATACCAACGCATACAAAAATTAAGTTTGTTTTGTCTATTCATCTTACCTTTACTCTATTTAGCAGGATGTGGAGGTACAGTTGAAGTTATTGAAGAGGTGTATGATGATGATTCACCGCGCTTAATAAGGGTTTATGATAAAAATGACTTGGAAACGCCGCTAAAGGAGATTTTTTATTACCCTAATGGCAACAAGCAAATGGAAGGCAGTTTTAAAAATGAACTTCGTCATGGTGTTTGGACTTACTATTATGAAAATGGAAATAAATGGAGCGAAAATAACTTTAGAGAAGGGGTGTATCATGGCAGAACAACTACGTGGCACGAAAATGGCCAAAAGAGATACCAGGGAACATACAGAAATGGCGAAAAAACAGGCTATTGGAAATTTTGGACTGAAGATGGAGAGCTGTCTTCAAAAGTTAAATATTAATTGGTCTTTTGGTAAATACCTGTTGTTTCAATAAGTTATTATGAAATTTTGTTGAGAAGTTGACTAATTTAAGGAATTATTAAAAATGTACGAACATCTGGACCGTCAACAAAAGGAAAGCTTAGTAAAATACCTGAAAGAATTTATCACCACCGAAAGGCTTCAGCGTTTTGAAGAAGTCCTTGAAGCACGCACACGGCACATTACAGTTGTTCTTGAGGATATATACCAGCCCCATAATGCAAGTGCTGTTTTGCGTTCATGCGACTGTTTTGGCGTGCAGGACGTACATATCATAGAGAATAAAAACACATATACGGTAAATCCTCAGGTGGCAATGGGGGCATCCAAATGGCTTAGTATTTATAAGTATAACCTCAAGAGTTGCAATACCGTTACTTGCCTGGATACATTAAAAGATAAAGGCTATAAAATTGCTGCCATGTCGCCATCTAATGATGCTATGAGTATTTTTGATTTTGATGTGTCTGAAAAATTTGCCCTTCTTTTTGGCACCGAAATGCATGGCCTTTCCAAACAAGCGGTCGATAATGCTGATGCTTTTGTCAAAATACCCATGTATGGCTTTACTGAAAGCTTTAATATTTCAGTAACAGTTGCCCTTAGCCTTTTCCATTTTACCAATCAACTAAGGGGCTTAAAAAAAAATGTTTATCGTCTGACAGAAGAGGATAAAACGGATGTGTATTTAGGCTGGTTGTCAAACTCTCTGAAAAACAGCAGTATTTTAATTAACAATTTCATCAAAGAAAAAACCGCTTGATACTTTTATCAAAAGGACTTTATTGGCAGGCCTGATAACTTATTTCGTAAAGCCTGAACTTTTTACTATGTTTGCATATATTTTAATAGTATGGAATCCTTTCTCGAAAAAGTTATCAAACATATAGATGTCAACCTTGATGCATCATTGTCCGAGTGTTGTTTTATTGTCCCTAATCAACGTACAGCACTTTTTCTCAAAAAATACTTAGCCGCCACCAAACAAAACAGCATGGTTTTGCCTTCATTCTATACTATTAGCGAGTTTACTCAAATGGCTACAGGTATAAATAATGGGGCACAGCTCACATTGCTCACAACTTTGTACAAAGCATACACTTCTCAAATTGAGCAGGAGGGAAGTGTGGCTTTTGCTGTCGATGATTTTATGAACTGGGGTCATATGCTGTTGCAGGACTTCTCGCTTATAGATGTTTCTATGGCTAATGCAGAGGACGTTTTTGATTATATCAACGAAGCTAAGGCCATGAGTCTTTGGAATCCTGAAAACTCAAAACTTACGCCACTTCAAAAAAATTACCTTAAGTTTTATAATGCCTTATATCCCGTTTATAAGTCCTTTACCAATAGTCTCTTAGAAAAAGGTTTTGCATACCAGGCTTTTATATTAAGGCATTTGGCAGAAAATCTGCATTTGCTTGAAAAGGCAGCAGCTAAATGGGCGCATTTGTTCTTTGTTGGTTTTAATGCGTTGACTAAGGCAGAATCAGTAATTATTGATTATTTGCATAAGGTGGAAAAGGCTTCTGTTTTTTTTGATTATGATGACTATTTTACAAAAAGTAAAGAGCTGGAAGCCGGCTATTTTATCCGAAAGAATATTGAAAAATATGGGCAGAGCCCTTTCCAAAAAGAAATTTTTTACTTTGCAACACACCCAAAAGATGTACACATTATGGGTGTACCGCAAAATATTGGTCAGGCACGCCTAGCAGGTCATATTTTAACGCAATATGTAGATGCTGCTAACGCCAGCAAAGTAGCCGTTGTTTTGCCTGATGAGCATTTACTGTTTCCCATGCTCAATGCCATACCGCAGGATGTTAATGCCGTCAATGTAACCATGGGGTATCCTCTTAAAAAAACATTGGTTTACGAGCTTTTCAACGACATCTTAAAGCTCTATGATAATGCTTTTCGAATTACTAAAATGAAAGAAGCTCAAGTTTTACAAATGAATATAAAGGATTTTTTATGTGTTATTGAAAATCCTTGCTTCAGAGCTATTTATTCGACAGAGGATGCGGGTGTTACAAGCTTTATTAAACAGCTTAAAAGCCGTCAAAAAGTGTTTTATGATACCTCAAGCCTGAGCCATTTGGTTGAGGTGCATAAAAAGAACCACTCAACACCTGCCTGGCGATGTATTGAGGCCTTGTCCGAACACCAAACGGAGGGCCCTCTCGAGATGACATTGCTGCTCAAAAAAATTCTGAAAGAACTTGTCGAAAACAGCTTGCCTGATATCCACAACAGCAATAACAGACTCGAAATAGAGTGTATGTACCAATACAGTAAAACACTTAATACGCTCATTGACTTTCTGAATACCACCGAAGGTGCAACTTTGCGGTCGCTTAAATATTTTATTGAGTTATTGTTTGGTAATGAACATATCCCATTTAGCGGCGACCCATTAAAGGGCCTTCAGCTCATGGGTTTATTAGAATCACGTAATCTGGATTTCGAAACAGTTATTATACTTTCCTGCAATGAAGGTGTTTTGCCTCCTGCCAAACATCACAACTCTTTTATCCCTTTCGATATTAAGCGTCAGTTTCAAATACCGATTTACAAGGATAATGAAGCCATTTTTGCCTATCATTTTTACCGGCTTTTGATGCGGGCCAAAAATATTTATTTGATTTATAATACAGAAACCGATGAAATGGGCAGTGGTGGAGAAAAAAGCAGATTTGTAACCCAACTGCTAAATCAATGGCCTGCTCACAATTCTGATGTCAGTATAAAAGAATATGTCGTAGCGGCCTCTTCTGAAATGGGTAAAAATGATGGTGTTTTTACGGTTCACAAAACCGAAGACCTTATGGCGTTGATAAAAGAAAAAGCGCTTCATGGTTTTTCTCCGAGCTCTCTTGCTGTTTTTTTGCAGTGCGGCTTAAAGTTTTATCTGCAGTACCTGCTCAATTTAAAGGCTGAGGATGCGCCCGACGAACATGTGGATGCTGCTGTTTTGGGCAGTGCTGTTCATGATGTGCTCGAAAATATTTATAACCCATTCGCAGGGCAAAAACTAAAAGCTGAAAACCTTGACCATTCTGAAAAAATGCTTGAAAGCTTACTTAGGCAAGCTTTTCAAAAAAGTATGAAACATCCTGACCTCGACTATGGCAAAAACCACTTACTGTTTAAGTTAGCCAAAAAATATATTAAAAACTACCTGCAGTATGAAAAAGCCATTTTGAAAGAGTGGCATAATCAGGGCAAAGAAACCACCCTTTTGGGAACAGAAGTCCAGCTGTCACACTCTTTTAAAATGGATATCGGGCATTGGAAGGATTGTAAAGTCTTTTTGAAAGGTAAAGTTGACAGACTTGACAAGGTGGGTCATGTCACTAGAATTGTTGATTATAAAACTGGCCGGATTGATAGGAAAGACCTTACCATAAATGACTGGAGCGAATTAACGCCCACAAACAATGTGTCGCAAAAAGTGATACAGTTGTTGATCTATGGTTTTTTATACTACCGCCGGCTTAATGTAGAGCAGGCTGTTGAACCGGGTTTTATCTCATTGCGTATGCCGGCATCCGGCTTGTTTCATCTCAAATTACCCAAACAAACTTCTTTATTTACAAATGAGGTTCATAGTCATACAGAAGCGTTTGTAAGTATGATATTGAAAGAGATTTTTGATATGTCAAAACCCTTTCAACAAACATCCTCTGCCGATCAATGTAAATATTGCGATTTTTCAGATATTTGTAACAGAAAATAAACAGAAAATAAATGCGAATTTCAACAGATTTTTTAGTTATAGGGTCAGGTTTGGCAGGTCTTGTTTTTGCAATTAAAGCTGCCAAGCATGGCAAAGTATTGCTTATTAACAAGTCTTCTATTGACACAACTACGACAAGTTATGCGCAGGGTGGTATTGCTGCTGTAACCTATTTGCCTGATAGTCACGATAAGCATATAAAAGATACGCTTAGCGCCGGGCGTTTTCTGAACGATGAGGCTATGGTTCGTACTGTCATTCACGAAGGTGCTGCACGTGTTAAAGAGCTTGTTAAATGGGGCGTGAGATTTGACAAGAAAAAATCAGGTCATTTTGATTTATCGCGTGAAGGCGGTCATACGGAAAATCGGGTGTTGCACTGGAAAGACCGTACAGGACATGAAATACAGAGGGTTTTGGTTGAAGAAGCAAAGAAAAATAAAAACATTACCGTACTCGAAAATCATTTTGCCATTGATATTATTACGCAACATCATTTAGGTGTCAAGGTGACGCGGCAAACAAAAGATATTACCTGCTATGGTGCTTACATTTTTAATAAAGAAACCAGTCAAATTCTTACGGTTCTTTCTAAACAGACTATTATGGCAACAGGAGGTGCAGGTAATGTATATCTGAATACGACCAATCCGGCGGTGGCCACAGGCGATGGTATTGCATTGGTTTACAGGGCTAAAGGCAAGATTAGAGACATGGAATTTGTACAGTTTCACCCCACAGCTTTATATAACCCTAAAGATCACCCCGCCTTTCTGATAACTGAAGCTTTGAGAGGCTTTGGTGCTATCCTTGTAAACAAAAAAGCACATCCTTTTATGGATAAATATGATAAAAGAGGCTCGCTTGCTCCAAGAGATATTGTCGCAAGGGCTATTGATAATGAAATGAAAATATCCGGAGCAAACCATGTTTTCTTAGATTGCACGCACCTTGATGCCCATAAGTTGATTACCCATTTTCCACATATTTATGCCAAGTGCATAAGTGTAGGCATAGATTTTACAAAAGATAAAATTCCCGTTGTGCCGGCTGCTCACTATATTTGTGGAGGTATCAGCATTGATGTAAATGGTCAAACTTCTATCAATCATTTGTATGCTGCCGGCGAATGCGCATGCTCAGGTATGCATGGCGCCAACAGGCTGGCCTCTAATTCTCTTCTTGAAGCAGTTGTTATAGCTGACAGAGCTGCCAAACACGCTGTAATTGATATTGAACGCCTGAAATTCAATGAAGAAATTCCCGATTGGGATGCTGAAGGTACTGTGCTGAATGAAGAAATGGTTCTTATTACCCAAAGCTTATTTGAAGTACAATCTATTATGGCAAACTACGTGGGTATAGTAAGATCTGATTTGAGATTGAAAAGAGCTCTCGACAGGCTTGCCATTATTTTTAAAGAAACCGAAGAACTGTACGAAAAATCTATACTTACTGATAAGATTTGTGAGTTGCGCAATATAATTAATGTGGCTTATTTGATTATAAAATTTGCAAAAAACAGAAAGCAAAGTATTGGCTTACACTATAATACGGACTATAAGAATAATCAGAATCCCTCTTGAAAAATGTTTTTACTGCCTTAGCTAAACTTTGTAGGGGGTGTTTTTGTTGTCTGTCAAATCATCTGAATTATAACCAAAATCAAAAGGCCCAGACGGAGGACCACCTTCAGATAACATTATAAGGCTGATATCGTTATCAATGGTTTGCTTTTTTATAATTGGTTTGCTGTAATTCCTTTTCGTTTTCATTTGTCCCTCTTTTTTATTCT
This sequence comes from Bacteroidales bacterium, assembly GCA_003565735.1. Classification (GTDB taxonomy): domain Bacteria; phylum Bacteroidota; class Bacteroidia; order Bacteroidales; family PXBB01; genus PXBB01. The sequence continues at coordinate 29,047 of PXBB01000140.1, read as the reverse complement.
GATCTCAATATATTTATATTAAATAGTCGCCTACCATTTTACAATAACCTGACCAAATATTAGAAAAATTATTAATATGCACTAAATCAGGCATTAAAGTTTTAATTTTGATTTTTTTTATTCTGATTATGTTTTATTATGGGACAGTAGGTTCGCTTATAGTACGCTTTTTTATGGGTAAGTGGTCTGCTGCTTTGTGTTACATCTTATAATGCTTAAAAGCAACAGTCCCGTTTTTTGGATTTAGAATTCCTGAAAAGACAAGCACATTTTATTCTTTAAAAATCCACAATATTATAGTGTTATCTCGTGTGTGTAAATCATATTTTTTATGTAAGTTTGTACCATAAAGAGGAAGTCGCATCGTTAGAGATATGACAGGTTTAAGCCGGTTATAAAAATCGGCATAAATATAAACGATAGAAATAAAAAGCCATAATTATTAAACCGATGATAAAAATAATTTTCACCCTGTTTGTACTCTTAATGTTTTTTTCATGCGGGCCTTCACAGGAAGAGCTAGAAAGACAGCAAAGAATAGAAGATTCTATAATGGAAATAGAGCGTGCCGCTATTATAGAGCGTGCAAATATTTTATTGGAGGGTACTGCTGAGAAAGATACTGTAGATAGTTTGTCAGAAGCAATAGAGGAAAACGATTAAGGGCGTTTTTCGGTTAAGGAAATACAGAGCGTTTTTATATCAAAAAAGTTTTTCCTGACTGCTGTGAGGCATTTTGCCAAGATGTTCGAAAGCTCTTGGCGTGGCTTCTCTTCCACGTGGCGTACGCACCAGATAACCTTCCATGATGAGAAAAGGCTCATAGACTTCTTCTATGGTGCCTGCATCTTCTCCTACAGCAGTCGCTATCGTTGTCAAACCAACGGGGCCGCCTTTAAATTTGTCGATAATAGTACCGAGAATTTTATTATCCATCTCATCGAGGCCATTATCATCAACATTCAATGCTTTAAGAGCAAATGAAGTAATATCCAAATCAATAGCGCCACTTCCTTTAATTTGGGCAAAATCTCTTACCCGACGCAATAAAAGGTTTGCTATACGCGGTGTACCCCTGCTGCGGCGGGCTATCTCGAAAGCGGCATCTTCAAAAGTATCAATGGCTAAAATCTCTGCCGAACGCCTTACGATACGGCTTAGTAAGTCGGCATCGTAATAATTGAGCCGTAGGTTAATACCAAAGCGCGACCTCAATGGAGAAGTAAGCAGACCCGAACGGGTAGTCGCTCCAATAAGCGTAAAAGGGTTGAGCTTTATTTGTACACTCCTGGCATTAGGCCCTGTTTCTATCATAATGTCAATTTTATAATCCTCCATAGCTGAGTACAGATACTCTTCAACTAGCGGACTCAAACGGTGGATTTCGTCAATAAATAAAACATCATTAGGTTCCAGGTTTGTAAGCAGTCCGGCCAAATCACCCGGCTTATCAAGAACGGGACCGGATGTGACTTTAATACCCGTCCCTAATTCATTGGCAATAATATGCGAGAGTGTTGTCTTCCCCAGACCGGGAGGCCCATGCAAAAGCACATGGTCTAAGGCTTCCTGACGCTTCTTAGCAGCCATCACAAACACTTTCAGATTTTCAACAACACTGTCTTGTCCGAAAAAAAATTGAAAATTTGACGGTCTGATAGTGTTTTCAAACTCCTTCTCTTTTTCACTTAACTTGTCAGGGTTAGGGTCAAGATGTTTGTTCATAGGTCAAATTTTTAACAAATGTACATTATTTTTCCAAGTGCGCTAAGATTTTTGTTAGTTTTGCTTTCGGATAAAAAAAACTGAATTATGAAAGCTGATAAAAAGAAAATGGGCTTCGGCTCTAAACTCATTCATGCAGGTGCGATTAAGAAGGACCCTTTTAAAAGTGCTACGGTACCTATTTATCAAACCTCAACTTTTGCATTCGAAAATGCAGATCATGGTGCCGCTTGCTTTGCCGGTAAATCCGACGGATACATTTATACCCGCATTGGAAACCCTACCATTGATGCCCTGGAAGAACAGGTGGCAGAACTCGAAAACGGCTATGGTGCTGTAGCTCTCAGCTCCGGTATGGCTGCTGTTAATACGCTTTATATGGCTTTGCTTGATAAAGATGCTCATATGATCAGTACTGATGCCGTTTATGGTCCATCGAGGGTGATTATGGAAAAACACTTCTCAAGATTTGGTGTTGCCTACGATTATGTAGATACCACCAATATCTCTAATATTGAAAAAGCCATTCGCGATAATACCAAGCTCATATTTATCGAAACTCCCGCTAACCCGACTATGGCTATCGTTGACCTTGAGGCTGTTGTAAGCCTGGCTAAAAAACACAATATTATCACTGTTGTTGACAATACATTTTGCAGTCCGTATCTGCAAAACCCACTTAACTATGGCATAGATATCGTTTTTCATTCTGTTACAAAGTTTATTAATGGTCATGCCGATATTGTTGGAGGTATTATTGTTGCCAGAGAAAAAGAAATGTATGAACATCTTAACAATATGATGGTTAGTCTGGGTGGCAACATGGACCCTCATCAGGCCTACATGGTTATCCGTGGTCTTAAAACATTGGCCATTCGTATAGAACAATCGCAGAAAAACGCACAACGTATAGCTGCTTTTCTTGAGATGCATCCAAAAGTCAAATGGGTCAAATATCCCGGCCTCCCCACACACCCCCAGCACGAATTGGCATTAAAGCAAATGAGAGGGCCGGGTGCCATGATATCTTTCGAACTTAAAGGAGGTTTCGAAGCCGGAAAAAATATGATGAATAACGTTAACCTGGCCATACTGGCTGTTTCTCTTGGCGGCGTAGAAACACTCATACAACATCCGGCTTCTATGACACACTCTAAAATGGAACCCGAAGCACGTATTAAATCCGGTATAACCGACGGGTTGGTGAGACTTTCAATAGGTATTGAAACGGTAGAAGACCTTTTGGATGACCTGAAATCGGCTTTGGAAAAAGTATAAAACATTTTTTAAGAACTTTATTATGGTTGATTTAAGCGTAAATATTGGTAAGCTAAGAATGCGAAATCCTGTAATGACAGCTTCGGGTACTTTTGGCTATGGCTTCGAGTTTGATGACTTTATAGATGTGGATAGTCTGGGCGCTATCATTGTTAAAGGAACCACGCGCGAGGCACGCGAAGGCAATGCTTACCCCCGTATGGCTGAAACACCTATGGGTATGCTTAATGCTGTGGGCCTTCAGAATAAAGGTATAGATTATTTTGTTTCAGATATTTACCCCCGGCTGCTAAAATACAAAACACATGTTATTGTAAATGTGTCAGGGTCTAAAATAGAGGATTATTTGTACGTGGCCGAAAAGCTTAATGATCTGGAAAGTATTCCTGCTATTGAGCTTAACATCTCCTGTCCAAATGTTAAAACAGGTGGGATGGCTTTTGGAACCAGCTGCGATTCGGCTGCCGAAATTACCAAAGCCGTGCGTAAAGCCTACGACAAAACCCTGATTGTTAAATTGTCGCCCAATGTCACTTCTGTTACAGATATTGCTCAGGTAGTAGAAGACGCCGGAGCGGATGCCATATCGCTTATCAACACTATTATGGGCATGGCTGTTGACCTGGACTCCCGAAAACCTGTTCTGTCAACTGTGACCGGCGGTTTGTCAGGACCGGCTATCAAACCTGTGGCATTACGTATGGTATGGCAGGTGTGCAATGCTGTTAAAGTCCCCGTTATTGGACTGGGGGGTATTATGAGTGCCAAAGATGCCCTCGAGTTTATATTGTGTGGTGCTACCGCTGTTCAAATTGGAACCGCTAATTTTATCGACCCACGTATCAGCCAAACTATTGTTCGTGATCTTAACACGTACTTCGAAAAAAATAACCTGAAATCTATTGATGATATTCGCGGCACATTGATAACATCGTAAAAAGGTTTTTTTAATAAGCACCAACTGTAGGATATGCAGCCTGATGCAATATTTAATTGCCGATTACCAAACCAAGTAAAAAAACACAAAATTAGGATTATGCCAATTCCTGTTGGAAAGGATTGTTGACTGTTATACGGCCAAAAATTTTTAAAAGGGCAACAGCATCGTTCGTTTTAGCATTTACCTTTTTAATTTTTTTTAGCTGAAAAGGCTGATTAAGAGAAGGAATCCGAGCAAAAAAAAAAGCCGCATTCATAATGCAAATTCTTTTTGGAGTAAAACAATTTGTGGCAAACATTTGAAATGAAGTACTCAAAGAACAATGATTTTCAATCTTTGCTTTTCCATTTATCTGGTTTACTGATAGTATATCCGTCAGCTTTTTTAATTTTATAGGGAAATTGGCTGTCTAGTAGTTTTTTCCTTCCAATAATCATGTGTCCTTTTGAAACTGCTTTTACAGAATTATTAAATCGTTTTGGAGGAAAAGCTACGAATACGCGTTTTTCTTTAAAGTTTTGATGAATTGATTTTATTGGCGGCACCAAATCGCTATCACCTGAAATCAGCATTGCCATATCATATTTATCATTGTATGCATCAATAATCATTTGGGTAGAAATATTTACATCAGTCATTTTTTCGTTATATTTTACCCAAATATTACCACACCTTTTACACTCGACAGAATCAGACTGGTAATGTCCGTAGAAAATATTTAACCCTGATGTTTCGAGTGCTTCTAAATATGTATTTTGTCTTTTTTGTTTTTCTGGATTATTTGTGACCCTACTTGTGAAATATTTTGTTTCTATAAGAACTTGATCTTTTCTTAATAAACTATAATAAGTTTTTTAATATTCAGCCATCTATATTTATTAAAACCTGCTTCTATAAGTCCGAAATATAGATTAAATCCATCTATATATGCAATAACTCTTTCCATTTTAACTTTTTTTTTGTTTTTTTTTTCATCTTATACAATATTTTTGTTGTATATTTGCATTATGTAACAGCCCCATAAATAGTATTTATGGGCCGACGCTCCCCAAAAAGGAGCGTTTCTTTTTTATACATCTCAAAAATACAACATAATCAGAAACTTATAAGCAGTTTTTTTTAACATTTATTCCTTTTTTTTAACAGAATATTTTTATTTAGACACAATAAAAATAAGCAACAACATTTATCTTAAAAATGATAATCTTATTAAAAATGGCAGGGGTTTTGTAAAAGCGCTTTGGTAAATGGAGACTTTTAACTACTTAATATCTGATATATCAAAAACCCATTCATCTATTTCTAAATAGTTTAAAATCAAAATAGTATTAATGCGAAGCAAGATTTTATTCATTTGTTTCAACTCCCCTTCCTTAACCTTTCTAATACTTCCATGGGCAATGTTATCCCTCATTTTAACAATTTTATTTGTGCTGAATTTTGATGGGAATTTTTCTTGATGAATGCTATTTTGGCTTAAAAAATCTTGAATGTTTCTTTTAGAAGGTCTTTCAAAAATTTTGTCTTTATGATACTTCCATTTTGATTTTATATCCTCATGGTCTTTTATATCAACACACTTAAGAATTATTTCAAATGACTGAGTAAGTATTTTTTCTTTTTCTTTATCATCTACGATACATTCAAATTTTTCTTTTTCATTTCCATCTTTACCACCTCTAAGGATTTCTAAAATACTATATTGAATCAAAAATTTATTTCTGTCATCTAAAATTAAAGCCTGTAAAAATTTGCTGACTATGGTTGAAAACTTTAAATAGTCTTTTTTTGATGCGATTTTTGATGCCCAATCATTTCTTAAAAACTCAAAAATATCCATTTTATTACCAACAAGAAATAAGTTAAACCACGGCTTTAAAGGCAGAGGCTTTATAATATTTTTAATATATATCCTTTTTCCTTTTAATTGAATAACAGCCTTATCATAGTATAAATAGGCTTTGCCGTAAAAAGAAATACCGTCACAGATTATCTTGACGCAATTTAAAATTTCATTTGAAGCCCCTGTTATATTTTTAAAGTGCAATTTGGGCACTTTCCCAATTTTTAGAACTTTTGTGTTTTGCTCAATAATTTGTAGTTCAAATTCGGGGCGGTATTCATAGTTTGAAATTTTAAAGAAATCTTTATTTAAATGTTTGAAGTTTAGAAAGTCGTCAACTATTTGAAAATCTGAATAAAAGCGGTTTGTCAAAGAGTCTCCTACCTCATTCAAATAAAAATTTGCATAGGTTTCATTAATTGTAGAAGTTTCTTCTTCTATTCTTATACTTGACAAATACAATACTATAAAATCTGATTTTAAATTGCTGGTCATTATTTCCGCTTCAGAAAAGATAATTTTATTAATGTTGGACGAACTAGTTATTTCTGCTTTGATATGTCTGCCAAATTTTTCAAATCCATTTTTTTCAAGCCAATAAATAAGTTTTGTGCCAAAACCGGTTCCTTTATCAAAATGAATTGTCAAAGCTATTTGGTTGTTGTCAACTAAAAGGTTAGAAGTGAATTGACAATTAGTTTTTTCGTAAATTTCTTCCCAAGTACTATCAAAATCAATTTTTGGAAAAGAAATAATAAGATCTAAATTATAATTCATGTTATTTAATTTTACACTGCAAGCCCCCTCCACAATTCTACCTTTTACGCGTGTTTTATTATGTGTCAAAGTCTTCAAAAATCCTATAATAATTTGGTTAATGAGATTCTACTATAGCGATTTTCGCCACCCTCAAGCCACATTTTAAAGGGCCCTGCTTTTGGTGAGGGAATACTTTGTATAAGACGAAATAATTGCTCTGTGTCGGCGACATCAGTTTTGTAGTATTTCCCATCACTTGATTGCATTTTCAGTTGGTTACAATTTGTAACCAACTCACTGCCTTCTTTTGCCAGTCTGTGTTTAAGTACTTTCCAGTAGTTATTAGGATTAGGGCTGTCTGTCAAAACACCTACTACATCCACTATCGAAAAATACCACTTTTCTTCCTCCTCATTCCATAACGAACGTATTTGGCGTTGTTCAAATAATTTTATGGTGCTTTCTTTTGTCATAACTATTTATTTTACATTGTCTTCAATAATCCTTATCTCTTCCTCACTCAAACCATACAACTCATAAACCAATTGGTCAATTTGGTTTTCTAACTCTGTGGTGTCATTATCATTGTTGCGACCTGCTAAAACCTTTTCCACTAACTCAATGAATGGCTTTTGCTTTCTTTTAGAAATATTTTTAATTGGAATTTTCTCAATGTATTGCACTTTATATTCTAAGTAACCACCCCTGCGACTAATGCTCCAAATGTTCATTAAAAAAGCAATAAGTTTTGAGTTCAAAATTGCCAATACGAAACGACTATTTGATTTAATCAAAAAGCCCGTCATATCTATTACTGCACCTTTTGTCAATGTGAAATTATTACCCAATGATACGTTTGGGTAGATTATATATTCTGTGTTGTAATCAACGGTTTTGTTTATCTGCTGATATTCATACCAACATTTTGTTTTATTAACTAAGCCTTCTTTAATTATAGCTCTTTGAGATAATTTTGCTTTCTGTTTTTCAAGATAGGATGATATTTCTGGATATTTCTTTATGTCAGCAATGGAATAGTCATCATTATATGGAAAGATGATTTTGTTAGTAGGTTTAATTGGGCTATATTTTTTGATGTCTCTGCCAAAGACATATGGTTTTACTATTTTATCATTTTTTAAATCAGTCAAGAAGCCTTTATTAAATCCTGTCTTAACTCCAACAATTGGCAGTCCGCAAAAGTCCTTTATTGGAACGGTTCCAATTTTTATTTTTTCAATGATGTTTGAAATTCTATTATCAACAAATTTGAAATCATTTTGCGTGAAAATGGATTTTGATGTGCTTAGCAAGTCTACAATACTCAGTTTTTCTTTTAGTGAAAAAGTTGGTAATTCATTTAGACTGTAATAATTGAATTGGTAGTCATCTTTACTTTTCTTTATTGCAAAGTAAATTAATGGATATGCTGTTGCACCTCCAAAAACTGGAAGGTCATTGAAGTTTATTATTTCGATTATTTCGGTGTTGTTAAGAAGAAATTCAATCAGGGGTTTGCCATAGCTTGCTTCAAAGAATTTCCCAGACGTTACGAAGTTAATTGCACCATGGGGTTTTAATAAATTAATGCTGTTTTCATAGAAGAAAACGTAAATATCTGACTTACCTGAAAAACTTTTAAACTTGCTTTGAAAGTAAGCACTTAAATCTTTTACTTCTTCTTGTCTTATATACGGCGGATTTCCAATCACCACATCAAACCCAATAAAATCGCCATCATCATTCAGCACTTCGGGAAACTCGAAGCGCCATTCAAAAGCATTTTGAAATATTATATTGTTATATGAATCTTCAATATCTTGAGTAACTTTTTTAATTTGGGTTTCGAGTTCTTTTTTACGTTTTTCGTATTTTTTCTTATTTTCCTTATTTCCGTAAATTTCTTGTGGTTCTTCGGCTGTATCTGAATTCTTGAAAAAATTAGGTGCCACAAAAATGTTGTACTCGTATTGTAGTTTGTCAAGTTTTACCTGCAGTGGGCTGTTTTGAGTAATATGTTTGGTAAAATCAATTTTAATGTCATCAATCAATTTTTCCATCGCATGCTTTTCTTCTCTGGTTTTGGCATTCCTGTAATTATGCACAGCGATGCGATAGGTGTCAATAGTCCATTTTACTTTTTTTAATATTTTTCTTAAATCCACATTTAATGCATACCGAGAAATAAGGGAGTTGCCACATTTTATATTGATGTCAATATTAGGTAGGGTTTCAAGTTCCCTAAGCTCCCCTCCTTTCAAGGAGGGGTGGCTCGAAGAGCCGGGGTGGTCCAGTTCCCCTCCTTTCAAAGGAGGGGTGTCAGCCTGTGGCTGACGGGGTGGTTGTTTTCCAAATTCATCTCTAACAGCATTCAACAACCCCTCAGCATTATCCCAAACCCACCTATTCTCAAACCTCAAAACCTTTATTCCAACATGCTTTAAAAACAAGTCCCTTTCTCTGTCATATTCTGCCTGGTTGTGTTCAAAATGCCCCTGCCCATCCAGCTCTATGGCCAGTCTTTCTTCGGGGCAATAAAAGTCGAGAATATAATTGGCCACACTGTGTTGTCTCCTGAATTTGCGTCCATCCAAGGCTTTGCCTTTCAGCATAGTCCACAAAGTGGCTTCTGCCGGAGTTAGGTTGTTGCGAAGGTTTTTACGGAATGTTTTAAGATGTGGTAAATTATTTAAATTACAACCACCTCCCCCTTCGGGATGTGGTAAATTTTTTTTGACCCCTCCGGCCTCCGGCCATCTCCCCTTTTCAGGGGAGGAGGTTTTGTAATAGGCATTTTTAAGCAATTCAATCCACAGCCGCAAACGGCATATTTTTACGGAATTGGGGTTGATGTCCACACCAAACAGGCAGTTTTCAATGATGGTTTGCTTTTCGTGAAACAAAGCTTCCTGTACTCTTTGGCTCTCTTTATGGGTGGGGTGGTACTCAAATAATTCGCCGTCTTCGTCGGTTATCACAAGTTCATCATTAACGACTTCAAAATGGTATTGCTTGAGGCGTTTCCCGTCTCTGTCTAACAATATGCCCAAGTCGTTTTTTATGGCAATAATTTCATTAAGAGCCGACACCAGAAAATGTCCTGAACCTACGGCAGGGTCACAAATTTTAAGACTGTTGATGATGTTATTGGCTTCTTTGGTTGAAAACAAAGCCCTGCTGTCTTCGCCTATGGCGTTATAGATCTCATTGAGGGTTGTGAAACTTGGGTTCTTGTGGGGCGTTGAGCCTGTCGAAACGCCAGTCACAGCGGGGACTTCGACAGGCTCCTCCGCAGCTTCATTAAATTTCTGCACAACAGCCCGCCTTATGGTTTCGCGGCACATATACATGGTTATAAACCCGGGTGTAAAGAATGAGCCATCTTTGTAGCCATTTATTTTTTCAAAAATCAAACCCAGCACAGAAGCATTTATAAGTGTTTTGTTTTCTTCCTGAATATCTTCGCTGCCCTCGCTGCTAAAGTCATAAGCGTCTAAAAACTCGAAAAGGTAGTGCAGGGTTGTGAGTTCACCGCTGCGTTTTTTGCCGGTGCTGTCTTTCAGAACTGTGCTTGAAAGAATCGGGAGTTTTTTGTCATCACGTAAATTGCTAATTAAAAGTGTGCTGTGCTCTATTTCGGAAGGCTCAAACAAAGATGAGTTGAGATAAGGTACCTTTTCAAATTCTTTTTTCACATCTCCGTTCCTGTCATTGTGTTTTCTGGCCAATACCTGAAAAAAAAGTGTGTTTAGGTCGTCATAGTTTTGAATTTTCTTTAGGTTCAAAAAGGCATAGTTCTTATTGCCTTTGTGGTATTTAAGCAACTGGGCTTCCAAAAGTTTTAGAAACAGGATTCTGTTTATCCATGTAATGCTAAGCTCAAGCCCTATGGCAAAAAGCCTTTCTTTTGGTGTACTGCCGTATTGTCCGGGGTTTTTCAGCCTTGAAACTTTGTCTAGACTGTCCAACTGAATGATGGCATTCTCGATAAGTGAGCCTGTGTTTCTTTCTTTTTCCGTCTTGCGTTCAATAAGTTTTTTGCTGCCTTGTTTGGTTTCCGTTAGTCCGATAATATGCAGCAACTCGGCATAAAAACGCTTGTCTAAGGTATTGCTGTCGTTGGCAAAAGGCAGTTTAAGCAGGTGTTCGGGCGAAAACAGTTTAAAGAGTGCTATGAGTTTGGTGTCATCAGCCTTGTCCTTGTTTTTCAACGGCTTTTCATAGTCGCGCAAGTCGAAATATGTAAAGGTTATTTCTTGCTTAATTTGCTCTACAAAGGGTTTGGCTATTTCGTTATAAAAGAAGTCGGTGCTTTTGCCACCTAAACGCTTTTCTTCAAAGTCGGTAAATTGCTTTACCAAGCTTTTGTTTTGAGCAAATAGCTTTTCAAACAAATGGGCCTCAAATACAAACCATTCGTTAATGTTTGTGGCAATGATATGCTTCAGGTCAAGGTTTTTTTCGGTGATACGCTCCCGCAAGTAATACAGAATAAGCTCATGGAAAGCTTTGACATTAATATTGTCAAGGCTCAGCATTTCAGCCTTGTTGGTCGGCTTTTTGGCTTCTATAATAACACCTACGGAGCTTTTGCTGTCTTTGCCATTGTAGATGACCAGGTCTTTTCTCCCTTTGGTATTTACAAAAAAATTCGGGTGGTAGTAAGTTCTGTTTAGAAAAGCAGCCACTAAATTCTTATGAAACTCTTCTGATTCACTGGGATATGAACGATCAATAAGCTCAATTAAGTTTGTTTTAAAAGTTTCAATGTCGGCTCTGCTCGGCTTTAGCTTTAGAAATGCTTTATTGAGAGATTTTCTTGGTTTAAATGCTTTCAATTCCATTACACGGTGTTTTTTCTATCAAAAAATTCTTTGGTAAAAATACTTTTTAAAGCTGGAATTTACAAATCATTATTCAAAATGGTCGTTATTTTTCCCTTCAGGTGTTTAAAAACGTGTTTATAAGTCTTCGGCGCATCATACTTCACATTCTTATAAAATACAAATCAAAAAAAAATCAAACCCAGGTATTATTGAGCATAATGTCAGCTCTATACATATTTTTATTAACTTTTTGTGAGTACAGCATCTTAAAAAAGAGTATTTTTGTATTAGGAAACATTATCGGTTAAGTATAAAAGCTTAAAACAGTAAGCATATGAAGGGTAAAGATTTAAAACCGCATATTGGTATTTTTGGGCGACGCAATAACGGCAAGAGCACATTGATAAATTATCTTACGGATCAGAAAACAGCCATCGTTTCGTCACAGCCAGGCACAACCACCGATCCGGTAAAGAAGTCTGTAGAAATATTTGGCATCGGTCCGGCTGTAGTAATTGACACAGCGGGCATTGATGACAGTGGTGAACTGGGTAATTTGCGTGTTGACAAAACAATGAAAGTAATACCGACCATAGATATGGCCATATTGGTAATATCAGGTAATGTTTTTGCCGATTATGAAAAGGAAATTATCAAGCAATTCAAGTATTACGATGTCCCTTTCCTTGTTCTTCATAACAAATCAGACGAAGAGCCCTTAGATGCAGATTTGGAAAGAACCATCAAATCACATTACAACGCGATAGTTTTTGACTTTAATACCTTTTCGGGGAGTTATAAAGATGCTTTAATAAAACACATTACAGAAACGATACCAAAAACTGTATATGCTTCTACATCTCTCTTTGATGGTATTGTTAAGCCTAAAGATTTTGTTTTACTGGTAACACCCATAGATTCTGAGGCACCTGTTGGACGTATGATTTTACCTCAGGTAATGGCCTGGCGCGATTTACTCGACAAGCATTGTATCTGTGCTTCGGTGCGTGAAACTGAATTGGAAGATTTTTTAGCTAAGGGCGTTAAGCCCGATTTGGTGGTCACAGATAGTCAGGTTTTTACGTACGTTTCAAGTGTTATTGCGCCTGATACGCCCTTAACAAGTTTTAGTATTATTTTTGCCCGTTACAGGGGCAACTTCCCTGCTTATATGAGTGGTACGCCTCATATAGACAAGCTTAAAGATAAAGACAGGGTTCTTATTCTGGAATCGTGTACACATCAGGTAAGTTGCGATGATATTGGAAGATATAAAATACCCAAATGGCTCAAGGAGTTTACAGGGAAAAATATAGAATTTACTGTTGTTGCGGGTTTATCAGACATCCCCGGAAATATTCAGGATTATGCTATGGTTATCCAGTGTGGTGGCTGTGTTGTTACCCGAAAACAACTGGAGGGTCGGTTAAAACCTTTTATTGAAGCCAATACCCCTGTTAGTAATTATGGTATGGTTATAGCCTATACAACGGGTATTTTCAACAGAGTAACGGAAATTTTCAGATAATAGCAGGGAGTAAAATATGAAGTCAGCCATTTTAAATAAAGAAAACTTCTCAAAAAAAGAAATAATCACACTTTTGAATAGTACGGGTGAGCTGCGGCGTCAACTTTTTGAGAAAGCAGCAGCAGATAAAGCAGCACATCTGGGCAATAAGGTTTACCTGAGAGGCCTTATCGAACTGTCTAATATATGCTCTAAAAATTGCTACTATTGCGGCATAAGAAAAGATAATAAAAATATTGAGCGCTACAATCTGACAGACCAGGAAGTGATTGAGGCCGCTGATTTTGCTTTTAAAAATAACTACGGCTCTATTGTAATACAGTCGGGAGAAATGCAATCAGCCAATTTTACAACACGTATAACCGATTTGATAACAAAAATCAAAAAACTATCCGACAATAAATTGGGCATAACTTTATCGTGTGGAGAACAAACCAGAGATGTTTATGCCAAATGGTTTGATGCGGGAGCCCATCGCTACCTGCTGAGAATTGAAACCAGCGTTCGGTCGTTATATGAAAAGCTACACCCAAATAATGCTGAACATTCGTGGGAAAGGAGAATAGAATGTCTTAATTCCCTTAAAGATATTGGCTATCAAACAGGGACCGGGGTTATGATTGGACTCCCTTACCAAAGCATTAGTGACCTTGCAGAAGACCTCCTTTTTATGAAAAAAACAGATATTGACATGTGTGGCATGGGCCCTTATATAGAACATGAAGATACACCGCTTTATGCACACAAAAGCCATCTTTTGCCCTTAAATGAAAGGTTTGAGCTAAGCATGAAAATGATTGCTATTTTGCGCATTATGATGAAAGATATTAATATGGCAGCAACAACAGCGCTGCAAGCAATTGATAAATTAGGGCGAGAAAAAATTATCAAGGCCGGGGCTAACATCATTATGCCTAATATTACACCGGGTATGTACCGCAACAATTACGCCCTTTATCAAAACAAACCATGCACTGACGAAAGTGCTGACGACTGCAAAAATTGCATAGCAGCAAGGGTGAAAATTGCCGGCGCCGAAATTGCGTATAACGAGTGGGGTGATTCAAGGCACTTTTCAAAAAAAAACAATAAGAAGCTGGCGCCGTAAATGGTGTTATATTTTAACTGATGCTTTTTTGGTCAGACTTACTGTAATTATAAAAAAAAATGTAATTTTGAAGAAAAAATGTTATGAATAAACATTGGCGCAACATATTATTAATCACTTTTTTGTTGACATTTTTACTTTCAACTTATTCGTGCAGGACATTGGGTATAAAACGAAAATGTGACTGCCCGACTTGGAGTTATAATCATAATCATTATAATCATAATTATGATAGCTTTAGAGAGGAAAAGCAGTTATAACGAAACCCTTGAAAAACACTTACCTCCGGGGAGCATGCCAATATTAAAACTACTGCTGCCAAAGACAGGTCTGGATATTGTATTAAAAAAGCATCACAAAAATTGTTTAGGCAAATTCACCATTAGAAAAATGCCATTTTCACAGGCGCGGATAACCATTTCGCAAGCACTCCCGCCACCAAGGTTTTTAATAGTTCTTATCCATGAATTAGCTCATTATTATACCTGGAAGTTGTATCCCAAAAGAAAAGTTGCACCACATGGAGAAGAATGGAAAAACTCTTTTTCAATGCTTTTGTCGGCATTTGTTAAAAAAAACGTTTTCCCGGAAAGTATAGAAAAAGAACTTATAGCATGCATTGACTCCGGCTTTAATAGTAGTAAAGCTATGATGCATTTGAATCTTGCTTTAAATAGGTGGAAACATAAGAACGATAGAAAAAAAATGTTTGCCATTAGCGATTTAGAAGTCAGTTCAACTTTTTTATACAAAGGCAGTATATACAAAATTGTCAAAATTAACCATACCCGATCGGTGGCTGAAAAGCAAGATGCTGTTTCTAAAAAGTTTTCATTTTACAAGGCCATGCTTGTAGAAAAAGTAGAATAATTTTTCAGCATTTTATGTTAACGGACGGTCGTATAAACACTTGCATTGTTTAAGAAAAACAATGCAACATAAGTACAACTGTTGATAGTTGCATAGTGGTTAAACATCTTGAACCGATAAAGCTAATTTAATGAGCAAGAAGCGCGGGGGTCATCTTTTTGGTAGGTTATCTCAATGGTTTCACAAGCATCTCTTGCATCAAACCTGTTAGCATCAACAATTTCAATGTTCATGGGAGGTGTTCCATCAGTAAATCTACACTCGCAAACATAGTCTTTACGACAAGAAGACATGACGCCAACAAGAAAAAAAGCGAGTAGGGTAAACATTATTTTTTTCATTTTACTGTTTTTTTTGGTTAACAAAAACATAATATTTTCAAAGTTAATTATTTTTTAATAAATATTTCACAAAACAAGTATTTACTTTAAATTAATTACAGCAAACAGCGCTGCTGTTTCGGTGCGCAGTCTGTTTTTACCAAGGCTTATAACAAGGTATCCCAGCTTTTTGGCCTCCTGAATTTCTTCATCAGAAAATCCACCCTCCGGCCCTATTAAAACAATGATTTCCGGTTTATTAGGGCTTAATTCTTTAAGCAAAGGAGCATCTGTTTCTTTATGTGCAAGAAGTTTAAGAGCGTCAGTTTCTTTATGGTTTTTTAAAAAAACATGAAAGTCAGTGATGTCATCTATTTCTGGCAAAAACAAATTGCGTGATTGCTTGAGTGCACTTATGGCAATTTTCTCAAATCTTTTTTTGTTAAAATGACTTCTCTCACTATGCTTACACTTTAAAGGCGTAAAACTTGCAATACCTACTTCAACAGCTTTTTCCAAAAAAAACTCCATACGGGCTGCATTTTTTGTAAGTGCTGACGCTACACGAATTTTTGGGCTTACAGCTTGTGTTTCATATAAGTTTTTGACAGTAACAATACATCTTGATTCAACAACACCATCAATAAGGCATACAAAAAATGCCCCTTTCCCGTCTGATAAACCAATGAAATCCCCTTTCCTGAGACGTAAAGTTTTCAAGCAATGACGGCTTTCCTCTGCCGTTAGCTCAACACAGTCGTTTATTTTTGGAGTGTGAAAAGTAAAAAAAAGGGGCAAATTATCAATATTCATAACAATACAATTTGAAAGCTACAATTCAATGTGGGCGTGAGCTTTAATATGGTTAATAATTTTCTCTTTTTCATCGGGATGAAACCATACAAAGTCATTGTCTTTTTTAAACCAGGTCATTTGCCTTTTAGCATAGCGTCTGGTATTGGTTTTTATTTTTTCTTTAGCTGTTTCAAAACTGATTTTTTTTTCAAAATACTGAAAAAGCTCTTTATACCCTACTGTGTTTAGTGCATTAAGCTGTTTATGCGGCCACAACTTGCGGGCTTCTTCAAGCAGTCCTTTTTCAAACATGATTTCGACCCTATGATTTATCCTTTCAAACAATTCGGCACGAGGTCTTTCAAGACCAATTTTTATGATGTTAAAATGTCTTTCTCTTGATGGTTTAGTACGCAGCTGTGAATATTTTAAACCCGTTCCCATGCACACTTCGAGAGCGCGCATGATGCGCTTAGGATTGGCAAGGTCAACCATGTCGTAGTACTCAGGGTCATATTTTTTAAGCATGAAACGCAGTTCATAAATACCATGGGTTTTGTAAATATCGAATAACTTGCGGCGCAATTCACTGTCAGGTTCAGGAAGGTCGTCAATTCCTGCACAAAAAGCATCAATATACAAACCAGACCCACCGGTTAACAAAACCACATCAGATGTTGTGAAGAGCTTTTCTAAACAATCCAAGACTTCTTTTTCGAAACGTGATACATTATAGTAATCACCTATGCTCAAATTGTTTATGAAATAGTGCTTTACCTGTTCCAGTTCTTTTTTTTCGGGTTTGGCCGTCCCAATATTTAATTCTTTGTAAAATTGCCTGGAGTCTGCTGATATTATAACCGATTTCAGAGTTTCGGCAAGTTGCAACGTGAGCTCTGTTTTGCCCACAGCTGTAGGGCCTGCAATGACAACGACATTTTTATTATAATTGGATATTGTCATAGCCATCCTCCTGAATATCTTCATCATCGAATCCATCTTCGTTTTCCTGATAATCATCTAAAGAGCTGTTAGTTAGCGGTTCTTCAGTTTTTTCTTGCTCAGGCACAGGTGGTGAAGTGGTTTTTTTTGTGGGTATATGGCCTTTTATTTTGTCGGCAAGAGGATATGTTGCTGTTTTGTCAACATCTACAATTTTTATCATTTCAATATAAAGTACCCATGGATTCAAAAAATCGTAAAGGTAAATAAAGCGTTGGTGCGGGTCTTCAATAATATCGCTAAGTTTGGTTTTATCCATGAGTAGGACCTTTTTCTTCCTAAACTTATTATTCTCATCATCTTCATAAAGGGCAACATCCTCATCAATGTTCATATCAATAAGCGTTATTTCCATTTTCTTTTTCCATGAGTTGTTGCTTACATAAAAGGATGCCAATTCCTGCCCCTCAAACTGCATAATAGTTTGGATCGCTTTATGAAAATCTGAAAAACGCTGTTGTGGCAAAACATCAATTTCAAAGCTAAAATCGTCAACATTTTCCACCGTCACATGAAATCTGTAAGCGTGCATATGTATAAAGTTATTTTTGATTAGAAGTGTAAAGATAATATAAAAAATGTGTTTTATACGCTATAAACATTATTCTTTAAAAATACTGTCTAATTCACGGATATCAAGCTTAACAAAACATTTCATTTCAAGGGCTTCAGGTTTATTTTTTCGGCTTCTTTCAACATAAAGTCATAAGCTTCCTCATAGGTATTGGTAATTACACCATCGAGAATGGCATCTTTAATAGCATTTTTGATAATCCCTATTTCCCTTCCGGGGCCAATACCAAAAGTTTCCATTATTATTTCTCCGGTAACAGGTGGCTGAAATGTTCTGATATGGTCTTTTTTTTCTATTTCGACCATTTTCTGTTCCACTTTTTCAAGGTTTTTCAAAAAACGTTTTACTTTGGCTTCATTTTTTGAAGTTATATCAGCCTTGCACAACAACATAAGGTCATCAATGTCCTCTCCCGCATCAAACAAAAGTCTTCTCACTGCAGAATCTGTAATACTATCTTCAGTAAGGGCAATGGGACGCAAGTGCAAGCGTACAAGCTTTTGCACATATTTTAGAGGGCCTCCTGTTGGCAAGCGCAACCTCCTAAAAATTGGCTTGACCATTTTCTCACCAATAAACTCATGCGAATGAAAAGTCCATCCATCTTCAGGGCAATACTTTTTAGTAACAGGCTTTGCAATATCATGTAAAATGGCAGCCCAGCGCAACCATATGTTTTGGCTTTTCTCAGAAACTTTGTCCAAGACCTCAAGCGTGTGAAAGAAATTGTCTTTATGGGCTTTTTTATCTAACACCTCAACACCCTGCATCTGACTCAATTCAGGGAAAAATAGGTGTAGCAGGCCGGTGCTGAAAAGGAGTTTAAACCCTGTTGAAGGCTTGTCTGATATGATTATTTTTTGAAGCTCATCGGTGATGCGTTCCTGAGAAATTATTCGCAACCTATCACCATTCATTTTAATAGCCTTCAATACTTGCGGGTGCAGCTTGAAATTAAGTTGGGTGGCAAAACGTACGGCACGCATCATACGCAAAGGATCATCGTAAAAAGTTTTCTCGGCAGGCAATGGTGTGCGTAACACATTATTCTTGAGGTCATCCTGCCCGTTATACAGGTCGATAAGGGTGCCGAAAGCAGCAGGGTGAAGTGCAACAGCCATTGCATTAATCGTAAAATCTCTTCGTGCAATATCATCGGTAAAAGAGCCATCCTCAACTACAGGCTTGCGTGAATGAGAACGGTATGATTCTTTGCGTGCCCCCACAAATTCTATTTCATAATCTTTATACCTGAGCATTGCCGTGCCAAAATTCTTAAACACATTTAATCCCGAACATCCTTTCCAATTTTCTGCTACACTTTCTGCAAAATCAATTCCTGAACCCAGCACAAGGATGTCAATATCCTTAGAAGGTCGTTTTAATAACAAATCCCGCACATAACCTCCTACCACAAAAACTTCACATGCTTTTTTTTCGGCTATTTGAGATATATGTTTAAAAACCGGATTCTTAATCAATTTGTGCATCTGAAAAAATTATGATAAAAGATGAAAAAGGATTTTTATTACTTTTTTTATTCGGACAATATTTTTTTTAGCTTTTGCTGCATGAATATTTTACGGCCTTAATATATCAATTAATCCGTCATTAGTAATTTTTACAATTGTTGAAGGACGCACTTCAGTCACCCTGTTTCTTTTAAAGTCAACTACATAATCCGCTTTTTTAAGAATTTTTTCATCAATCATGGAGTAAACAAGCGGTGTTTTATCGCCGGAGATATTGGCTGAGGTTGAAACAATAGGTTTTCCGAGCTCATTAATCAAAGAGCAACAAAACTTATCAGCAGTAATTCTGATAGCAACTGTTCCATCAGGTGCAATAATACTGGATGGGAGATTTTTAGCCTGCGGGTAAATCACGGTTAAAGGAGCATCAAAACTATCCATAAAATCCCATAGCATTTCAGGCACTTCCTCAACATAGTTTTGCAGCACGTTTTTATCGCATATCAGCATGATAAGAGATTTTTCCAATATACGATGCTTTAACTTATAAACCTTGTCAACAGCTTTCTTGTTAGTAGCATCGCAACCTATGCCCCAAATAGTATCGGTAGGATACACAATAACGCCACCTTTTTTTAGCACACGTGAAGCTTTTTTAGCTTCACTCTCAATTATCAAATCATCAGCACTCATACACAGGTTATTTTACATTTAAACACTTACACAAAATTATGAAATTTTATTAAGTAATGCCATATTAGCCGTTTCTAAAAAAAAAGTTTTCTATTCATGGTAATATACCCTTTTTACCCTTCTCGAAAAGGCTGTCAGGACTTCATATGGTATTGTATTCATGGCTTTAGCTAATAAGGTAACAGGGTATTTTTTATCAAACACAACAACATCATCACCTTCTTTTGCCTCTATGTTTGAGATATCAATCATGCACATATCCATGCAAACGTTTCCAAAAATTGGAGCCGGTTGGTTATTCACATACAGCTTTCCTTTGCCATTGCTCAGTGCTCTGCTTAAGCCGTCGGCATAGCCTACAGGAACAGTAGCAATACGCATTTCGCTGTCAGCTTTTGCACTTCTTTTGTAGCCCACCGTATCGTTTGCTTTTACTTTTTTAATCTGGGATATGTTTGTGCGTAATGTGCTGACATTTTCAAGCACTTTTTCTTCCTCAGTGGTAGATGGCACACCGTAAAGACCTAAGCCGAGGCGTACCATATCATAATGGTATTGAGGAAAACGAATAATCCCTGCTGTATTTAGCACATGTTTTATAAACTTTTGCTTGATTCCTTTTTCCAGGATGCGACACATGGCATTATACTTTTCGAGTTGTTGATGCGTAAACGCATCCTCCTGTGGCAGGTCGCTTGCAGCTAAGTGGGTAAAAACGCTGCCTACTGAAATGACTTCATGACTGATACCAAGCTGTTCAGTGAGTTCATGCAAGTCCTCTTCGGCAAAGCCTAAACGATGCATTCCTGTATCAAGTTTTATATGTATGATGTATTGTGATGCAAATGCATGACGCTTAAGAGCTTCTAGAAACATATGCAGCATTCTCATGCTGTAAATTTCAGGTTCAAGTTTATACTTAATGATATCGTCAAAACCTGCTTCATCCGGGCTCATTACCATTATCGGGAGAGTTATGCCGGCTTTACGCAGTGCTTTGCCTTCATCGGTAAAAGCAACACCAAGATAGTCAACTCTGGCAAACTGAAGCATATTAGCAATTTCAAAGCTTCCTGTGCCATAAGAAAAAGCTTTTACCATAGCCATTAATTTTGTTTCTGGAGCCAGCTTTGATTTATAATAGTTGAGGTTATGCAGTATGGCGTTCAGATTGATTTCAAGGACAGTAGTATGCGTCTTTTGCTCAAGAAAGGCGACAATTTTTTCGAACTCGAAATTACGCGCCCCTTTAAGAAGTATAGCCTCATCATTAAATTCAGAGAAAGGGTATGACTGGATAAAAGCAGCTGTGCTTTCGAAGAAGATACTATTGTTATTAAAGAGGTGGGCTTGTCGGCTTACCGCCTTACCTATACCGATAAGCCTGTCGATATTTTTTTCAGACACAAGGGCGGCAACCTTTTCATATAAATTTGATTCATGGAGTCCACTTTGTAAGATGTCTGACAATATCAGCGTTTTTTTTGTATGCTGTCGTTGTTGTTTAAGAAGGTCTATAGCTATTGATAAAGCATTTATATCAGCATTATAAGCATCATTAATAATCGTGCAATTATTGATGCCCTCTTTAAGTTCAAGGCGCATGGCTACGGTTGAAAGCTGTGACATACGTGAAGCTATAACATCATTTTTATAGCCCAGGAACAGCATATAGCACCAACAATGAATCGCATTTTCTATAGAGGCCTCATCGGTAAAAGGGATGTTAATTTTCAGGACTTTGTTGTTGTATAAAGCTTCAATTAGCGTATTTCTCTTATACTTAAGAATATTTTTAACAAAAAGTTTCTCTCCTTTTTTCCGGCTCCACGAAAAAGTGTCAATTTTGTTAAGCAAGCCCGATTTAATGATAATTTCCTGTATGTCTTTATGGTCGGCGCAATATATCAAAGTTTTTATATCGGAAAAGAGTTTTAGTTTTTCTCCAATTTTTTGAGAATAGTTTAAAAAGTTTTCATCATGGGCATGGCCAATATTTGTAAAAATGCCAATGTCCGGCTTAATGATACTTTTCAACACATCCATTTCATTAGGTTCTGATATCCCTGCTTCAAAAATTCCCATTTGGTCTGCATCATTAATTTGCCAAACAGACAACGGAACGCCTATTTGAGAATTGTAGCTTTTAGGGCTTCTTACAATCTTTTTGCACGGCGACAATAGTTGAAAAAGCCATTCTTTAACAATGGTTTTGCCATTACTTCCGGTAATAGCAGTTACAGGTATTTGAAAGTGTTCTCTGTGGTATTTGCTTAACTTTTGGAGTGCACTCAAAACATTTTCCACCAGAATGATATTTGCTGCATTTAGAGATGGTGGTATCAGTGAGGTCTCAGACACAACAAAGTTTTTTACCCCTTTTTCGAAAAGCTCATTAATATATTTGTGTCCATCACCAGACTCGGTTTTTAATGCAAAAAACGCCGTGTTTTCTGGTTCTCTAAGCCGGCGGCTGTCAATCAAAAGATGACTTATGAATTCATCATCACATTTTTTCATGATAAAATGGCCCCCTACGATCGAGGCCATTTTTTCTATTGAATATTTTTTGTTTGTTTCTAACATGCTTATAAAGAACGGAATAAACTATTAATAAAAATATTTTGCACTACTGACAGGAAGCGAAAAAATGACAAATTTCAACTATCAACCTTCATCTTCAATATCCGAAAACTTCAGTGGATTTTTATTGAGTTCGTCATACATTTTTCTTTTTTTAAAAATGTCAATAGCCAGGAGTACAGCTTCCTTAAAGGACTCAGCTGAGGCTTCATTTTTACCTGCTAAATCGTAGGCAGTTCCATGAGCGGGGGAAGTCCTCACAACGGGGAGTCCTGCTGTGTAATTGACGCCTCCATTGAAGGCAATAGTTTTAAATGGAATAAGCCCCTGGTCGTGGTACATAGCTAACACAGCATCAAAATCTTTATATTCTTTAGCAGCAAAAAAACCATCGGCAGGAAATGGGCCAAAAGCAGTGATACCATTATCATCAAGCACCTTATTGATGGCCGGCTTGATAATGTTTTGCTCTTCAGCACCCAGTAGGCCACAGTCGCCCGCATGGGGGTTTAAGCCGAGGAGTGCAATTTTCGGCCTTCTGATATTAAAATCTCTTATCAAAGCATTGTTAAGTATTTTGATTTTTTTAATAATCAGTTCTTCTGTAATAGCCTGAGGCACCTCATTAATAGGCATATGACCGGTAATGGTGCCAATGCGCAAGTCATCTGCAACCATAAGCATTAGGCCGTTAGTTTCGTTAAATTTATCAGCCAAATACTCTGTATGACCAGGAAATTTAAAACCTTCGCTTTGAATATTTTTTTTATTAATGGGGGCTGTTACCAGTACATCAATATCATTATTTTTCAAATCCTTAACGGCAGCTTCCAACGATTCAAAGGCTAACTTCCCGGCAATACTTGTCGATTGCCCCAGTTCAATTTTTACTTCTTTTTCAATAATATTGAAAATGTTGACACGCTTGTTTTTGGCCTGATTGATATGCTTTATCAGGTTAAAATTAAAATCTTTAAAGTCAACGGTTTTTTTATGATAGGAAGCTATTTTAGAAGAGCCGTAAACAATAGGAATGCATAAATCTTGCAAAGCAGAATTGGCAAAGGCTTTAATAATCACCTCATAACCAATGCCATTGATATCGCCATGCGATATTCCAACTTTTACCAAATATTCATTTTGTTCCATAACTATTTTTTTTTTCAGATAAAGTTATAAGAATTTTTACTAAACCGTAAAAAATTCATTAGTTTTTATTAATTTGATTCATAAAAAAATCATACAAAAGCCTTACACCTATACCGGTTCCACCATAAGGGTTATAGTTCCATGGTTTATCATAAAAAGCTGTACCAGCCATGTCAAGATGTATCCATGGGTAATCGGTAAAATGTTCTAAAAACTTAGCAGCAGCAATGGCGCCGGCGTACTTACCTCCTGTATTTTTGATGTCTGCATTTTTAGATTCGATAAGTTCGTTATACTCTTCCCACATAGGAAACTCAACAATTCTTTCGTGGGTATTAAAGCCTGATTTTTTTAGTACTTCCATATGCTTTTCATGGTTTTTACCTGCCGCCAGTATGCCGTATTTACCAATAGCAGCATGAGCAGAACCGGTAAGCGTAGCCATATCAATGACGAGTTGGGGCTGGTATTTTTTGGCATAACTCAAAGCATCCGCCAGTATAAGACGGCCTTCAGCATCAGTATTGAGCACCTCTACCGTAGTGCCATCGTGCATATAGATAATGTCGCCCGGGACTTGTGCGCGTTCATTTATTTTATTATCTGTTGCAGGAATGAGCGCTATAACATATAGCGGTATTTTGTTCATAGCCAACAAACTCATAGTCGAAATAGTGACTGCTGCGCCGCCCATGTCACACTTCATGGCAATCATTCCTTCCGACGGCTTTATGCTATAGCCACCGCTGTCGTATGTTATGCCTTTGCCTACGAGCACATAAGGCTTTTTGTTTAAAGCATTAGCGGGCTGCCATTTCGCAATAGCCATAAATGGGGGTTCCTCGCTGCCTTTATTAACGGCAATTATACCTCCCATTTTCAATGAAGAAATTTTAGCTTTATCAAAAAAATCTATATCCAAGCCACTTTCTGAAGCCATTTTTTTGATTTCCTCTTTAAAACGACCGGTAGATAAATACGACAACGGTTCATTTACAAGATCGCGACACTTAAATACAGCTTTAATTGTATTTTCTAATAATTCTAAATCCTGATTATTAAGGGTTTTCGAATCTATTTCAATAAGGTTTAATTTTGATAAGGCCACTTTGTATTTATCAAAAACATAGCTTTTAAGAGCTAAGCCTTCAATAAAACAAGAAATATAATGCTTGTTGTTTTGCAGGTCAATAATTTTAAGTTCCTCAATTTTCTTTTTTGATACTTCTTCTGCAATAACACAACCCAAACGCCTCATCTCTTCCTTTATTTGAAACGGGTCCGTCGTTTTCGTTTTTGTAAAACAAACCCAGATATCATAGTCGAAACGATTGATATTTATATGCTTATCGCCAAGCTCATATTTCTTTTGCAAAAACTCATATTCCCGGTTGGTCAAATCTTGCAGCTTCAATGCCTCCATACTATCAGCAAAAAAAATGCTATGGGATTTTAGGTCAACTGATTTATGGCTGCATAAGTTTATTGATTCCATATTTTAATTTTCTTGCAAAATTAATATTTTTATCCTGAATGGTTAAGACTAATTTTGGTTGGCTCTATGAAACCTTACAATGGGTGTCCAAATGCCAACATTAATAAGCGTATCAAATCTCTTAAAAACCGTTATAATTGACCTTTAATAATAATATTTTTTTATCACTATAATAGTAATTTATAGCATATTCAAGCATATAAAGCATCATTCTGGCAGCACGTCCGTAATATGAAGCCCAAAAAGCGAGTATAACGTAGTCGTATTTTTCAAAATCATAGTGGGATAAATCCTGACCAAAACAACCCTGCTGATTAATCAGAGTTAAATCATTTTGTAATGTTAATTTTTTATTAAGGGGCAAGTTCCCGGGAATATTAAAACTATCCTTGAGTAAAATGGGAACTCTGCCAAGCGGGCCATAACAATAATGCCACCCAGTGTAGAAGCGCCCATTTTTATCATAAACCCTGAACTGAATAGGGGAAAAGCCCTCGGATAATATGGTCAAAGTATCTAAGGAATGATACTCGGAGAGCCCCATCTCATAAACATAAAGAGGGTTTATCGTAAAAAGGTGTTTATCACTTAGACCCCAATTTAACAAGTATTTTTGTTGCATTTCGCAACTTTCTTCCCGGGGCGGACGCAGGCTTAGAATATCCACAATAGATTTTTGCCCAAAAACAAGATTAGAAGAGATGCTTAAACACAAAATTAAAACAGTTCTGAGAAAGACACAAAAATGTTTTACAAAAAAAATATTGAGCATTTTTTATGTTGTAAATTTAATTTTCAATGTTTCCGCAATATGTTTAGAAATTATTTCTGCCGTATGGCCGTTACCAAAAGCATGATTGCTGAATTGTGTCGGCTGTTCTGATGCAACGGCTTTTAGTATTTCTTGCGTATTTCTGGTTTTAACAAGCAGGTTTGCATTATTTGCCAGAGTTTCGACCCATTCGGTTTCGGGGCGTAAAGTGATACAGTTTTTCTTAAGAAAAAAAGCCTCTTTCTGCACGCCACCCGAATCGGTAATAATTTTTAAAGCATGTTTTTGCAGTTTCAAAAAGTCAAAATATCCAAGTGATTTGGTCCTTTTAATATTTGGGGGTAGCTTAATACAAAATGATTTCAAATTTTTTAAGGTTCTGGGGTGTACCACAAAAACAACATCCCTGTCGAGTTTGCCCAAAGCCTTGACAATTTGCGCCAATGCTTCTTTATTGTCAACATTGTATGGCCTGTGTAAAGTAGCCAAATAATACTGCCCTTTTATAAGATTGAAACGTTCCAGTATTTGAGAAGTTTTTTCGGCTTTTTCCTGATGGATTAACACCGCATCGAACATAACATCACCTACAAACAGGCTTTTATGGGCAAGGCCTTCATTTTTAAGATTATTTAAAGCTATTTCAGTTGGCGCATAAAGAACGTCGCAAATACTATCGGCCACAATACGGTTAATTTCTTCGGGCATTTTAGTATTAAAGCTTCTTAGTCCGGCTTCCACATGAAAGCATGGGATGTGTCTTTTAGTTGCGACGAGGCATGCCGCTAATGTTGAGTTCACATCGCCAAAGACCACAACAGCTTTCGGCTTCTGTTTTTCAAACAGAGAGTCGAGTCCCAGCATGATAGAAGCCGTTTGATGGGCGTGGTTTTTATTATCGGCTTCAATAAAAAAGTCCGGCAGGGGGATATCAAGTTCTTTAAAGAAAATTTCCGACATTTCAAAATCGGTATGTTGCCCTGTATGAACAAGGCAGATGTCGAAAAGAGCATGGGTTCTTTGAACTTTAATGAAAGGACTTAGCTTAACAAGGTTAGGTCTTGTCCCAACAACAAAAAAGACTGTCATGAGTTTTGTTAAAATACCGATGTTTCTCCGAAGTAGTTCATATACTCTCCTGAGTTTTTCCCATAAGCTTCAAAGGTGTCATCGGATACTTTGTACGTGCATTTTTCACCTTTAATTTTGGAAAAAACAACACTATATTGTTTGCCATTTTCGTCTATCATGAAAATTTTAGCAAGATTCTGTGATTCAAATTCTTTAGCATCTAAATTTTCGTAGCAAATGGGACATATAAAATTCACATGGTCGCCGTCCTCATACTTGACAGAGGGGTGACTTTTATATGTATAATTTCCAATTTCGGGGCTGATAAGCACCAGAGCCGATTCACCATTTTTAGTCTTGGTCAGAAAAATAATATCCTTGTCAATTTTTAGCTGTCCTTTACAATGCGGACAAATATAATTATGATTCATACAAAGCCTCCCATTTTTTTATTTACTAATACCATACAAAGGTATAAATATATTTTTACAAATTAATGACCGATATGCATAAATTTAATATTTTGACCACAATAGGTTTTAATAAAGTAATAACCGTTTCTCAAACCTTTGGTATTCAGCTTTAATATGTCGGTATATGTACCCATAAATTTTCCCTGTGCGTCGTACATGTTAAAGCTGATTTTTTCGGAGAAACTGATGCTGCCATCAGTTACCGGGTTTGGATATGCTACAATGGGTTCATTAAAACCGTTCAAGTTTTCTACATTTAAAATGCTATTGCTGGTGCCTGGTGTGGGAAAATTAAAAAAGACCCAGTTGTCAGATCCATCAGGATAGCGGCCATAAGAAATGTCAGTTACCTGCTGCCCGAAGACTATGGTATCAATAGGCGTTGCACCATCAAGCGCAAAAAGGCCAACAGCTTCACCCGACATGGAAAGCCTGAAATCAAGATCGAACAAACCGTTTTTAAGTGTATCGTTAGAAGCCCACAGCAACAAAAAACCTTGAGGGGGTATTTTCGTTTCCTCATAGCCTGCCGGTATTCTATGTCGCATAGGCTGATCCAGCTTATCGGTTATAAACAAGCCTCCAACATCAACAGTATCGGTCCCGTAATTATACAGCTCAATCCAGTCCTCATAGTCACCGTAAGGGTCGGCAATGGTAGTTGAATTACTGGCCATAAATTCATTGATTTTTACAGTTTGTGCAAAAATGCTTTTAGTTGAAAAAGCTGCAACTGTCAAGATAATAAAACACCAATTTTTCATTGTATAATAATTTTTGGTTTTACATTTATAAATGTATTGTTCAGTATAGGTGCAATATACAATTTTTTTACATTTTCTTGTGATTTTTTTGCATTTTTTTTTACTGACACTTAAGAAAGACATCATTTGTTTTCACCAATTACTAAACACAAGCATACAAAGATATATTAAAAAAAGAATACTTTATGGTATGAATGTAGATTAGCCATTCTTTTTTTTTTGAGTTGCTGGATAAAGTGATATTATTCATTTTGTTTTTCTGTTACTTTTGCAATCGTCCAAAAGTAAGCAACCCGCCCGCAGTTCTCTACATGCCACTTTTCATGCTGAATCCGATGATAATCGGATGAAGCATCTCTTAATGTATAGATTTTACACTTCGATAGCCATTGGAGTTATCAATGACAGATTTGTGTAAATATTTGATATTCAGTATTAAAAATAGATTCCTTTTCGTTCCATTTACAACGGAACTCATCGGAATGACAGAGCTTTTGTAAAAAAAAGAGGGATTTTCTGGGGCGGCGCAGCCGCCCCAGAAAATCCCTAATAGCCTTCTTAAGTTGTCATTTCAACTCCGATTTTTATTGGAGGAGAAATCTGTCATTTTGGCTTTATTGTTTTTTTCAAAAAGTCACACCTCTCAAAACGACATATGACAGCCGGCGAAGCCCATTCCCCTGGCATCGCCCTTATTTGCATCCGTAATGAAAACTGCGGTTTATAGCAAATGAGGGCGGAGCCTTGATTTTCATCAAGAAAAAAGTACGTAGAAAAAACGCTAAAAAAAAATACCGAACACTAAATATTTTTATCAATCCAAAACATTAGCGTTGCGTCTTAGTTAAAACATTGTCAATTGATTATAATTTTGTTCTTTGACATTTTGATATTTTGCGCTTTCAAAAAGTTTTGCCATTGGAGTATTGTCAAAAGGTGCAAGACTGATTAACTGAAGGATTTCGTATGGTGAATGAGGCAAATCAAGTTTTTTCTTTGCTATCATA